>JAIJMN010000046.1:0-13961 GCA_022735715.1 Prevotella sp. | reverse complement strand
CATAAACGCAAAAAGCGTGCAACTCATTGAGCTGCACGCTTTTGCTTATTGTTTATTATGTGTTTACCTTTCGGCATTACTTAACCTCCTCGAAGTCTGCATCCTGGATTGTATCGTCGCTCTTAGCGTCGTTGCCAGCCTGCTGTGCACCTGCCTGAGCACCTGCACCTGCCTGAGCACCGCCCTGATACATCTGTGCAGAAGCTGCCTGCATTACGTTATTGAGGTTAGCAATGGCTGAGTCGATAGCTGCAACGTCGGCTGCCTTGTGAGCGTCCTTGAGCTGCTGGAGAGCCTGTTCGATGCCCGGCTTCTTGTCAGCAGGAATCTTGTCACCATTGTCCTTGAGGAAGTTCTCGGTGGTGAAGATCATTGAGTCTGCCTGATTGAGCTTATCGATCTTCTCGCGTTCAGCCTTATCAGAAGCAGCGTTCTGCTCTGCCTCAGCCTTCATGCGCTCGATTTCCTCCTTGCTGAGGCCTGAAGAAGCCTCGATACGGATGGCCTGCTCCTTGCCGGTAGCCTTATCCTTAGCTGAAACGTTGAGGATACCGTTGGCATCGATGTCGAATGTAACCTCAATCTGAGGAACACCACGACGTGCCGGTGCAATACCCTCAAGGTTGAACTGACCGATTGACTTGTTCTGTGCAGCCATCGGACGCTCGCCCTGGAGTACGTGGATAGTTACAGCAGTCTGGTTGTCGACAGCTGTTGAGAATGTCTCGCTCTTCTTTGCAGGGATAGTTGTGTTAGCGTCGATGAGCTTTGTCATTACGCCACCCATTGTCTCGATACCGAGAGTAAGCGGAGTAACGTCGAGCAATACGATGTCGCCCACACCGCTCTCCTTGTTCAGGATAGCACCCTGGATAGAAGCACCTACGGCTACTACCTCATCGGGGTTAACACCCTTTGAAGGCTCCTTGCCGAAGTAGTTCTTAACGAGAGTCTGAACAGCAGGTATACGGCTTGAACCACCTACGAGGATAACCTCGTCGATATCTGAAGTCTGGAGCTTTGCGTCGCGCATAGCGTTCTGGCAAGGTACAAGACAAGCCTGGATGAGGTTGTGGGCAAGCTGCTCGAACTGTGAACGAGTCAGAGTCTTAACCAAGTGCTTGGGCACACCGCCCTCAGCTGAGATATACGGAAGGTTGATTTCGGTAGAAGTTGTGCTTGACAACTCGATCTTAGCCTTCTCGGCAGCCTCCTTAAGGCGCTGCATAGCCATCGGATCCTTAGAAAGATCGATGCCCTCATCGGCCTTGAAGCCCTGTACGAGCCAGTCGATGATAACCTGATCGAAGTCGTCACCACCGAGGTGAGTATCACCGTTGGTAGAGAGCACCTCAAATACACCGCCACCGAACTCAAGGATTGAGATATCGAATGTACCACCACCGAGGTCGAATACGGCAATCTTCATGTCCTTGTTGGCCTTGTCTACACCGTAAGCAAGAGCTGCGGCAGTAGGCTCGTTCACGATACGGCGAACATTGAGACCTGCAATCTGACCAGCTTCCTTTGTAGCCTGACGCTGAGAGTCAGAGAAGTAAGCCGGAACTGTGATTACGGCGTCGGTCACTTCTTGTCCGAGATAGTCCTCAGCTGTCTTCTTCATCTTCTGAAGCACCATTGCCGAGATTTCCTGCGGAGTATACTTGCGGCCGTCAATGTCAACGCGTGGGTAGCCACCTTCGTTAACTACGCTGAACGGAACGCGTGTAACCTCCTTTGCGCACTGCTCATAGGTCTCACCCATGAAGCGCTTGATAGAATATACGGTGTTATTCGGGTTGGTGATGGCCTGACGTTTTGCAGGGTCGCCTACCTTACGTTCGCCGTCCTTTACGAATCCAACGACTGAAGGAGTTGTACGCTTGCCTTCGCTGTTGGCGATTACTACAGGTTCGTTGCCTTCAAATACGGCAACACAAGAGTTTGTAGTACCTAAGTCGATTCCAATAATCTTTCCCATAATTGTATCTTTTTTTATTTTTATTCTGATTTATAAATTTGTTGATTGGTTGAACTTGCGTTCGCCGTATAATATACAAATGCTGTGCCAAAAACCATAATGCCGAGTTATAGCTGACATTTTAGTGGGCAGAACTTCTGTCAATATGGCACAGGGAAGTAAAAAAGAAAGATTTATATGACATTTTTTGCGAAACGATATAAATTAAGTACCTTTGCAAAACTATTATTCACGTGCAAACCAAATAGCCTTATCACAATATGAGATTTACACCTTATTATATTTTATACACTCTGCTTGCTTTCCTGACATTGCCCATGTCGGCGCAAACGGAGGTGCAATCTTCCGACTCGTCAGCCACCCGTCACTTCGTACATCAATTGATGTTCGACTATCGTCCGGGTGCAATTCTTCACACCAACGACTTTCTGCGTGGCAAGAATCCCGAAGTTCGCACCATGAATCATGATATGGGCTATTACCTGAAGTATGCCTTCTCCGCCCCCGAGGACAGCGAGCAGGCAAGCATTTATCGTGATGCCTATCAAGGAGTGGGCATAGGATGGAACGAGTTCAACCATCAGTTGGGCAATCCCGTGTCTGTATTTATACTGCAAGGAGCGCGTATAGCGAGCCTTAGCGACAGGCTTTCGTTCAACTACGAGTGGAATCTCGGATTCACCTTCGGGTGGAATCCGTACGATGCCGAATCGAATCCCGACAACAATCTGATAGGTTCGCGCGTGACGGCATACATCGGTCTCGACATGTATATGCGATGGATAGCGTCGCGCCATGTCGACATCAACCTCGGATTCAACGTTACGCACTACTCCAACGGCAACACCCAGTTTCCAAACCTTGGACTTAACACCGTGGCATTGCGTATAGGTGCAGCTTATTACATCAACCGTCACACACCGCGCCTGCTCTATCGCCACACGCCCGTGCCACCGGTGCGCCACGACATCACCTACGACCTCATCCTATACGGTGCCTGGCATCAGCGGGGATTCTACGACTACGACGGCAACGCATACATATTTCCCGAGAAGTTTGCCGTGGCTGGATTCAACTTCAATCCGATGTACCGCTTCAACCACTGGCTCAAGGCGGGCATCTCGCTCGACGGCACCTACGACCGTAGCTCCAACATCGTCATAGGTGACAATCCTACTGACGAAACTATCGTTCCGCTATACTCCCGACCGCGTTCGGCGTGGCGCCAGATGGCACTCGGAGCGTCGGCACGTGTAGAATTCTGCATGCCCTATTTTGCCATCAACTTCGGCATGGGCAGCAACTTTCTCAACGCCACCGACGACTTTCACGGCATATACGAGCTGCTGGCGCTTAAGCTGAACATCACCCGACGCTTCCTATTGCACATAGGCTACACGCTCAACGACTTCCACAGACCCCGCCACCTTATGCTTGGCGTGGGCTGGCGTTTCGGATGTCTCGGTCGGTCATAGCCGCAACGCACGAGTCCGACCATACATTCTCTGCCGTCTCAATCATGTCGAGCACGGTGAACACTGGCAGGATGATGCCCATGATGGCTATCGGTGCGCCCACACCCGACATGAGCGAGAGCGTAAGGAAGTAGCATCCCATAGGCACACCGGCGTTGCCGATAGCTGCCACCACCGATATGAAGAGCCACATAATCATTGTGCCCCACGTAATCTCCACTCCGCCGTTCTGCATTACGAACAGCGATGTGACGAAGATGAACGCTGCGCAGCCGTTCATGTTTATAGTTGTGCAGATAGGCAATACAAAACGTGCCACACGACTGTCAACGCCCAGACGCTCCTCGGCGCTCTGAATGGTGACGGGCAGCGTAGCCGCCGAACTCTTGGTGAACAATGCCATGAGCACAGCCGGAGTCATGGCGCGCGCCACGCGTATGGGGTTCAGTCCGCGAGCCATGAGGAACAGTGGCAGCACTACGCAGAATTGCAGCAGATTGCCGCCCAATATCACAGCCACATACTTGCCTATCGACGTTACCACAGTGCCTGCCGTAATCTCAGCCGACAGCTGTGCTGCAAACGCCATGATGCCAATCGGCAGGATGTCGATGAGCCAATGGATGAGCGTAGACACAAGATTCTGCAGTCCGTTGAGTCCGTTCATCAGCGTGCGCTTGCTGTCCGTCTCGGGCATACGTGCCAGAGCGATGCCCACAGCCACAGCAATGAGCAGCAGCGAGAGCACATTGCCCTCAACCATCGGGCGCAGCACATTGTCGGGCACAATGCCAATGATGTAGTCCATGTATGAAGCGTCGCCCAGTTCCTGCTTCACCGAGTCGATGCCTGTGTCGCCCTGAATGGCGTCAAGCGGCAGATTGTCGGGCGCGATGAACCTATAGAGCAGCATGCCCACAGCCGCAGCAGCCACCGTAGTGAGCAGCGTGTAGGTAAGCGTGTGGCGGAATATGCGGCCCGTATCCTTCTGCGTGCCAAACCGTGCGAGCGTAGTTGTGACGGCAAGGGCTATGGTAGGTATAGCCACAAACTGAAACAGGCGTGTGTAAATGGTAGCCACGAAGTTGGTGACGCTGTCGATCCATTCCACACCAAGCATTCCGAGTACCGTACCGATGACAAGCGCTCCAAGCCACAACCAGAAGTTCTGCGACTCAGCGCAACTGTGCTGAGCCATCTCTTTTTTATTATCCATTTTCTATTCTTTTTACTGCTTTAAGGGGTATAAAATCCCGTCCGTTTCCAAATGTAGTCCTTTGGGCTTCCAAAAGGAGTCCTTTTACCGTGCAAAAGGAGTCTTTTTACACCTCAAAAGGAACCCTTTTACAATGCAAAAGCCGAACACCGGAAATCCTGCCGGATATATATCCCTTGTATTATGTTAGCATTATTGCTGAGAATGGATGCAAAATTATAAAATTGTCGTCATTCTTGCAATAGTCTGAATTTGGTATTTTCGCTACGAAACATATGATTTTTCATCGGAAAAGGCTAACTTTGTAAGCGTAAAGCACATTGAGCGTGCTTGCATCAGATTAACCGACAATAACTGACATTTACTAAAACCCAATCAATAATGAATAAAAACAGACTAACTGTCGCATTGTGCGCACTCGCCATGACCGCCCTCACCGCCAGCGCACAGAAGACAAAGAAAGCCGATCTTTTCCCACTCGGCAATTACGAAGAACTTACCGACACCAAGCCGCACGACTCCGACGCTGCATGGGCAAAGCTCGCAGCACCCACCCAATTGAGCTGGGCGTCAATCGACACACGCTACCGCCGCCTCGACATTCCGCAAGTGAAGACGCAGAACATGGTAAGCCTGAAGGCATGGCGTGGCGAGCGTGTCAACGCACAGGCCCTCTTGTGGACCAATGTCGACCTCGACGACGTGCAGATAACGGTCAGTGACCTGCGTTCGGGCAATTCCGTCATACCCTCGTCGGTACTCCGCACCAACTTCGTGCGATACGTTATGACCGACGAACTCAACAAGGACGGCAGCGGATGCGGCCATCGCAATCCTGCCGACTGGGACTCGTCGGTAGTGGCAGACGTGCTCGACATCAACAAGACATTGCCCGTGCGCCGCAACACTACGCAGCCTATATGGGCAAACGTGTGGGTGCCGCAGGATGCAAAGCCCGGCAATTACACCGCACAGATTACCGTGAGCGGCAAGAACATGAAGCCCATGTCGCTGCAACTCAAGTTGCAGGTCATCAACCGCACGCTGCCCGCACCGCAGCAGTGGACCGCCAATCTCGACCTCTGGCAGAACCCCTACGCCGTAGCCCGATACTATAAGGTGCCGCTTTGGAGCAAGGAACACTTCGACGCAATGCGCCCCATTATGAAGATGCTTGCCGATGCCGGACAGTACAGCATCACCACCAGCATCATGCACAAGCCCTGGAACGGACAGACCGAGGACCATTACGACTCGATGGTGACACGCATCAAGCACATCGACGGCACGTGGACGTTCGATTATGCCGTCTTCGACCGCTACGTGGAGTTCATGATGAACGACGTTGGCATCAACCGGCTCATCGCCTGCTACACCATGATACCCTGGGACCTGCGCTTCGACTACTACGACGAGGCCACCAACCGCATGAAGTTTGTCAAGGCAAAGCCTGGCGACAATGCTTACACCGAATACTGGAGCACATTCCTGCGCGACTTTGTCCGTCATCTGCGCCAGAAGGGATGGTTTGACAAGACCTGCATAGCCATGGACGAGCGCCCGATGAAGGACATGCAGGCTGCAATAAAGGTTATAAAGGATGCCGACAAGGACTATAGAATCTCGCTCGCAGGCATCTATCACGAGGAGATTGAACGCGACCTGTATTATTATTGTGTAGCCTACGGCAACGAATTTCCGCCCGAAGTGCTTGCACGCCGACGTGCCGAGGGCAAGATAAGCACCTACTACACATGCTGCACCGAGGGATTTCCCAATACATTCACATTCTCGCCCCCTGCCGAGGCGGCATGGATGGCTGTGCACGCATTGGGCGGCGACTACGACGGCTACCTGCGTTGGTCGTACAACAGTTGGACACGCGACCCGCTGCGCGATTCACGTTTCCGCACATGGGCAGCCGGCGACACCTACTGCATGTATCCCGGTCCGCGTTCGAGCATCCGTTTTGAGCGACTGATTCAGGGTCTGCAGATTTGCGAAAAAATCGTTCAGCTGCGCAAGGAATATACACGCACCGGACAGAAGGCAAAGTTGCAGAAACTGAACAAAATGGTCAAGAAGTTCACACCGCAAGAAGTGCCAGCCAGCAAACGTGCTTTGGCTGCACCAATGGTGAAAGAAATTGAGCAATTGCTCAATTAATTAAAAAATGAGAGTTGAAAGTTGAGAATTGAGAGTTATGATTACCTTTTTAAAACATCGTAATCACGATGATATTGTATATAACATTGTATATAGCATATCATAACTCTCAACTTTCAACTCTCAACTATTGAGATTCTCAACTTTTTATTAGATGAAAATGTACTTCATCACAAACAGCACCGCAAGTATATAGAGCGTAATGTTGAGCTTCTTGAAGTTGCCGCAGATGACATTGATGGCAACATAAGAAATGACACCGCACAGAATACCGTCAGAAATGCTGTATGCCAGAGGCATCATGACGATTGTAATGAATGCCGGTATAGACTCGGCAAAGTCGTCGAGGTCGATATCCTTGATTGGCGACAGCATGAACAGACCCACGATGACGAGCACCGGTGTTGTTGCGGCAGCCGGAATCGAGAGGAATACCGGAGCGAAGAACAATGCTATGACAAAGCACATAGCCGTTGCAAAGGCTGTAAGACCCGTACGGCCGCCCTGCGCAACGCCCGATGCACTCTCAACATATGTAGTTGTGGTGCTGGCACCGAGACAGGCACCGGTCATAGTGGCAATGGCGTCAGCCATGAAGGCCTTGTTCAGTCCAGGAATGCGACCGTCCTTCTGCATCATTCCCGCCTTGGTGCATACGCCAACGAGCGTGCCCATGGTGTCGAACATGTCGATGAAGAGGAATGTGAACACCACAATAAGCATATCAATAGTATAGATATGGTGGAATTCGAACTTACAGAATATAGGCACAATCGACGGAGGTGTGTCGATGATGCCGTTGAAATTGGTAATACCCATAGGTATACCGATGAGCGCAGTGGCAAGAATGCCGATGAGCAGCGAGCCCGGCACCTTTTTGATTACAAGTACTGAGGTGATGATAATACCAATTACACCGAGTAGGGCAGAGCCGCCTGTCAGCTTGCCGATGGTCACGAATGTGGATGGATTCTCAACAATGATGCCGGCGTTCTTGAGTCCGATGAAGGCGATGAACAGTCCGATGCCCGCACCGATGGCTCGCTTGAGCGTTGTGGGGATAGCGTCGACGATGAGTGTACGTATCTTCGTTACGGTCATCAGCACAAAGAGGAATCCCTCAATGAGGATGGCTGTCAGCGCAAACTGCCACGAGTAGCCCATAGTGAGGCATACGGTGAACACGAAGAAGGCGTTCAGTCCCATGCCCGGAGCAAGTGCGAAAGGCTTCTTGGCGTATATCGACATTATGAGTGTGCCGACAATGGCAGCCAAGGCTGTTGATGTGAACACGGCATTGGTGTCCATACCCTGCGATGCAAGGTTGGAGAAGATGCTCGGATTGACAGCGAGAATATACGCCATGGTGAGGAATGTGGTCACGCCGGCCATTATCTCGGTGCGGATGTTGTGTTTCTTGGGGTCGAAGCCAAAGAGTTTTGAAAACATAGTCTTATCGTTATTAAAAACCTTTTTACTCTTTTACCTTTTTACTTTTTTACTTCTTTACCTTTTTACTTTTTTACTTTTGGCTTAGAAGTCCCACTTCACGCCAAGGCAAGGACGGCACTTGAATCCGCCGGTAGAGCCGAAGTTGTTAGACAGCTCAATCTCTGTACCGAGGCTGAGGTTGTCTACGCCGAAGTGCTGGCCTACGTTATACCACAGCTGAGGCTCAGTGATGAATACGGTAGACTTCTTGTCTGCACCGTCTTCACGGAAATCAACGAGATGGTCTTCCCACCAGAAATCGGCAAAACCGTTAAACTTCAATCCCTTAACACCGAAGAGGTCGTTCATAGCCCATACTGCTGTGAACTGCATAGGAACGTTAGAGTCCTTCTCCTTGATGTTCTTGTAGAGAGCCTTGAGGTTGAGTGTGTTCTTGAAATCCTTTGTGTGCATGAAGTAGTCGACACCTACGAGCCATGCGTTGTTAATAGGATAAGAAGCAGTGATACCACCGTTGTACTCTACATGTAGCGAAAGGTTCTTTATAGCCGAGTTCTGCCAGAAGTTGAGGCAGCGTGCTATCTCGAAGTAAGTGCCACCAGGAGCCAAGTTCGGACCTGCAACGTGCTGGTCGTAGTTGAAGTCGTGGTCGATGAAGAAGTAGGTGTTGCCCCACTTGTCCTGCTTGAACATCTCAAGCGTAAGGGTTACGAACTCGCGGTCAGAACCGAAATCATAAAACAACTGTGCGTTTACCTGTGCTTTGGCCTTGGCCGGTGCAATGAACATGATGGCAAGAATGGCCATCACGAGAGTCAATTTGTTGGCTTTCATTGATTTGTTATTTAAAATTGTTGTTGCAAAATTAGACATAATTTTTGAATTGTTAAGCATTCAACGTCCTAATAATGTACATTAATATACAATTATGCGTGGCTTGGGATAAATTTCGGGTAAAAATGTGTAATTTTGCAATTAGAAACCAAACAAACGAATGAAATTATATACAGATGCCGAACTGGCACAAATCCTTGACAAGAACATATTTCACCGCATAGGCGAAGTGGCTGACGAATTGGGCGTAGAGTGCTATCTCGTAGGCGGATATGTGCGCGACATATTCCTCGAACGTCCCACCAACGACATTGATGTGGTGGTTGTGGGCAGCGGTATTGAGGTGGCTACAGCGCTGCAACGCAAGCTGGGCAAGAATCCCAAGACGGGCAGATGGCGTGCACATCTGGCTGTTTACCGCAACTTCGGCACGGCGCAGGTGAAGTATCACGACACCGAAGTGGAGTTTGTAGGCGCACGACGCGAGAGCTACGACCGCTCATCGCGCAAACCTATCGTTGAAGACGGCACTCTGGAGGACGACCAGAACCGCCGCGACTTCACCATTAACGCCATGGCTGTATGCCTCAACCGTGACCGCTTCGGCGAACTGGTAGACCCCTTCGACGGAATATACGACCTTGAAGACGGCATAATACGCACTCCGTTAAATCCCGACATCACCTTCTCCGACGACCCGCTGCGCATGATGCGCTGCGTAAGATTCTCTGCCCAGCTGCGGTTCTACATCGACGACGAGACGTTTGAGGCTCTCGGACGCAACGCCGAGCGTATAAAGATAGTGAGCGGCGAGCGCATTGCCGACGAACTCAACAAGATAATGCGCACCCCACAGCCCAGTCGCGGATTCGTGGAGTTGCAGCGTTGCGGACTGCTGCAGCTCATCATCCCCGAACTTTCGGCTCTCGACGTGGTGGAGACACGCAACGGACGCGCTCACAAGAACAATTTCTATCACACGCTTGAGGTCGTTGACAACGTGGCAAAGCTCAGCGACAACCTTTGGCTCAGATGGGCTGCGCTGTTTCACGACATAGGCAAACCTAAGTCGAAGCGTTGGGAACTCACCATAGGGTGGACGTTCCACAATCATAACTATCTTGGTGCTAAGATGATACCGGGCATTTTTCGCCGTATGAAACTGCCCATGGATGCTAAGATGAAGTATGTAGAAAAGCTCGTCGACCTGCACATGCGCCCCATCGCAATTGCTGATGAGGAGGTGACGGATTCTGCCGTGCGCCGACTGATGAACGATGCCGGCGACGACATCGACGACCTTATGACGCTCTGCGAGGCTGACATCACGTCGAAGAATGAGGTGCGCAAGAAGCAGTTTGCAGAAAACTTCCGTATGGTACGCGTAAAGCTTGCCGACCTGAAGGAGCGCGACTACAAGCGATTGCTGCAACCCGTAATCGACGGCAACGAAATAATGCAGCTGTTCAATATGCAGCCCTGCCGCGAGGTGGGCATGCTTAAGCAATATCTTAAGGATGCCGTGCTCGACAACCGAGTGCCCAACGAGCGCGAACCGCTTATGCAGTTGCTCGTGGAGAAGGCTAAGGAAATGGGGCTTGAATTGAGATAATCCAAAACGAAAAGTAGGAGGCTATGGCGTCCTCGCCATAGCCTCCTACGGTTACTATTATATATTATAATGTGTCACTCCATATCATTTATGTGTCATTCCATATAATCGTTGTTGCCAAATTCATGGACAATTCGTGATAATTCGTGACTTGGAAACTTTCTACAAATCCTTCTTCTTCATGCTCTGCTGCCTACGATATTCTGTAGGCGAGACTCCTAAATGGTTCTTGGTGAACTTTCCGAAGAACGAGAGATTGGGGAATTCCAATATGTCGGCAATCTCCTTTATCGACATATTCGAGTGGCTCAGATAGCGTTCGATGTTCTTCACCGTCGACTGGTGAATCCATTCAAGTGCCGTTTTGCCCGTAACTGTCTTCGACACGAACGACAGATACTTGGGCGTTATGCACAGTTCGTCGGCATAACGTTTCACCGAGCGCACCTTGCCTTCATTTGCCGAGAGCAGATCGGCAAACTTACGGAATAGCAGATTGGCCTGCTTTGTCTCGCCGCCGTCGTGCGAATACTGCACATGCGGAGCAATGATGGCAAACAGCTCGTATATGGCGCATTGGAAGAGGCTGTGCATTATCTCTTTGTGGAAATAGCCGTGGGGCGACTTTATCTTATGCGCTATGATTGAGTAATACTTCGTGATGAGTGCCTGACGCTCGGTGTCAAGGCTGATAACGGGATTGGTTGCAACATATCCTATAAGGTCAAGCACGTCGCGGTTGATGCGCATGTTGCGTTCGGCAGCCGCATACGACAGACCGAATATCTTCGACTCGAAATCGGGCGAAATCATATAGTTGCTATATACGTTGTTGGGCAGTCCTATCATTACCTCACCTGCCTTGGCGGTGTAGGTCTTTCCGTTGATGTCGCACTGCATACGGCCCTTGACACAGTAAGCTATCATAATCATGTCAAGCTTTACTGAGCCGTCCATTGACTTGCCTCCGAGCTGTTCGAATATGACAATATCGCCGTCAGAATAGTCAGCCACACCCCTTTCGAGGATGTATTCGAGGTCGATTTTCTGTGTCGAGTTGTTGTTGGTGTCCATATATGTTCCTCCTATATGTTTCTGTTATAACTATCATTCCACTTGTTTTCAGCTACAAAGTTACTCATTTTTGGGTAAAAAAGAATAATATAGAATTCTGTTTTTGTGTTATATTATACTTCTTGTGGAGAATTGTTATGTTTCTAATGTGTATAATTTGACTTATAGGACAATCTTTGTCCTTGGTCAATAGAAATACACAAAAGTCTCGTAAATAACATTTTAACGCTGTTTTTAATGATAAAACACTCACATATGCAACTTGTTTGTAATAAAAGTTGTATCTTTGCAACCAGATTTCAGGAAATAGATAACAAACAAATAAACAAGCAAGACATGAATGTAGCAATTGTTGGAGCGAGCGGAGCAGTAGGACAGGAGTTCCTGCGCATACTCGCAGAGAGAGATTTTCCAATTGACAACCTTGTGCTGTTCGGCTCAAAACGTTCTGCCGGAAAGAAATATACCTTCAAGGGCAAGGACTATGAAGTGAAGCTCCTTCAGCACAACGACGACTTCAAGGACATCGACGTAGCCTTCACATCGGCTGGCGGTGGCACATCGAAGGAATTTGCCGAGACCATCACCAAGCACGGTGCCGTCATGATAGACAATTCGTCGGCATTCCGCATGTGCGACGATGTACCTTTGGTAGTGCCTGAGTGCAACGCCGAGGATGCACTCAACCGTCCGCGCAACATCATTGCCAACCCCAACTGTACTACTATCATGATGGTAGTGGTGCTCAAGCCGCTCGAGGCTCTTAGCCATATCAAGCGCATCCACATCGCAAGCTATCAGAGCGCAAGCGGTGCCGGCGCAGCTGCCATGGCTGAGTTGCAGCAGGAATACAAGGAACTCGTCAACAACGAGCCTGTTACTGTAAGCAAGTTCCCGCACCAGCTGGCATATAACGTTATCCCGCAGATTGACGTTTTCACCGACAATGGCTACACCAAGGAGGAGATGAAGATGTTCAACGAGACTCGCAAGATCATGCACAGCGACGTGCGCTGCTCGGCTATGTGTGTTCGCGTAAGCTCGTTGCGCTCACACTCAGAGTCGGTATGGATTGAGACTGAAAGCCCAATCAGCGTTGAGGATGCTCAGAAGGCTATCGCTGCAGCTCCTGGCTGTACGCTTAAGGACGATCCTGCCAATCTCGTTTATCCTATGCCTCTTGAAACAGCTGGTAAGGACGACGTATTCGTTGGACGCATACGCAAGGACCTCGCCGACGACTGCGGACTCACATTCTGGCTCTCAGGCGACCAGATCCGCAAGGGTGCTGCACTCAATGCAGTACAGATTGCTGAATATCTGCACAGCGTAGGACAAATCTAATCGAGCCTATATATAATATAAGGTATATATAATTAGCAAGCCTAACGCCCTGTAAGGGCAAAAGCGTTAACTTTACAAGCTTTTGCACTTACAGGGCGTTTGGTTTTTAGTGGTATGCTGACCAAACAACCCTATTCGTTGAATATATTTCTAACACATATATAATATGTATACTTTTGCGTTGCTAAAAACAACCAAGATGAACTATCGTAAGGAACATATCATATACACTTTATTGTGGATAGTATTGTATCTTTCGCCAGTGATGAGTATGTATATGCGAATGTCTACCAATCCGCATATCGATTTCTCGTGGGATGACATTTTCAATGCGTGGAAATTCAATACCGTGTGGGTTGTGTTGTTTGCCATTCACAATTTTCTGCTTGCACCTTTATTGATTCTAAAGCGCCGCACGTGGCTCTATACCGGCTTGGCTGTGTCGCTGCTGGCGGTCACTATGTGTACTCTCTATGCCATGCGACCGGATCATCACAAGCATATTCCCAAACCCGTTCCACACACCGAATGCGTTGAATGTACCGGATGCGACTACGATCGTCCGTATTCTAACAATCCAGAACGACGCAAACCTGAGATGCGTCTGTTCAGTCCGATGCCATTGTTCGGTCCCGGTGAGATGGTAGCTGTATTTGGTGGACTGCTGCTTATGGGCATGAACCTTGGTGTGAAGCTCTACTTCAGGTCGCAGGAAGCTACTAAGGCGCTTGCACAGATAGAGAAGCTTGCGCTCGAACGGCAGTTGCAATACCTGAAATATCAGGTCAATCCACACTTCTTTATGAA
>JAIJMN010000311.1:0-2001 GCA_022735715.1 Prevotella sp. | reverse complement strand
GATTGTAAGGTTCGTCGCCAAGACACGCCACAACAGTTGAGTCTGGCAGTTGGGCACGGAATCCATATTGCTTCTCCTTAGTGGAATGAATGTCGAAACAGGTGAGGCGTATGTCTCCTGCGTCGAATTTCTCGCCGTCGGTAAGCTCATGGAATACAACACGTTCGCTAACTTTACTCAACTGTTTCTTGGCGAGTATCATATCGATAATTGTGCGCACGACCTTCATCACCTTGTCGTTGCCATAGACGTGTAAATGGCCCTCGTAGCCCTTACATTGTGCCACCATACGTATCACCCATATTACGCCCAACACGTGGTCGGTATGAGCATGGGTAACGAACAGATGATGGATGTCAGAAATTGGGAGACCTACTTTGCGCAACTGGGTGAGAATGCCGTTGCCGCCGCCTGCATCAACAAGCAGCCGGGTGGTGGCGGTAGAAAGCACAAAACAAGTATTGTAGATATGGGAAACTGTGGCGTTGCCCGTGCCGAGCATCGTTATCTTATTCATTGTAAATGGCGATTTTTGTATGCCTTCATAATATAGTAAGTCGTGTATGCATGTTTACTTTGTTACGGGCATTCTGTTCTTAACCCAATCGTTATATCCGCCATCCAGTTCAATCACCTTGAATCCGTTCTTTACCAGTATCCGGGCTGCGTTCTTGCTTCGCTTTCCGCTACGGCAGTTTACGGCAATAGTATGGTCCTTCGGAAGCATAGCGACAGCCTTGCTCTCAAAATCGTTCTTGAGCACATCTATGTTTAGTGTCTTGGCAATATGTCCTTCAGCAAATTCTTCTGCCGTACGTACGTCGAGTCGTACGATAGCAGTATCCTCAATAGCCTTGGCGTATTCTTTTACCGTAAGGCTCTTGAATCCTTCTGTTTGAGCGCTACAGCCAAACAGGCTGCAAAGCATTGTGATTATTCCCATAAGTCGTTTCATATATTACTTTTTAAGTTAGTCGATTCGTAGATGCAAAGGTACAAATTAATAATGAGTTGAGTCAATTTACATAGAAAAGTTATTTATGGCGAGTCTAAGAATGTTATGAAAGGCTCTTTTCTGAAAGGAAATTAGTAATTTTGCAGTCTGAAAGTATAAGATATACAGTTTTTTGCAGATAAAATGATAGATTTAGTACAGAATATTTTAGTTCAGGTTAGCGATTTCCTTTGGTCGTATATCATCATTACGGTTTTGATATGCTGTGCCGTGTTTTTCACTTTGCGTACTCGTTTTGTTCAGTTCCGTCTCATTAGGGAGATGGTCAGACTGCTGCTTAATCCCGACAAGGTACAGCCCCAGGAGATAGGCGAAGACGAATTGTCGATGGATGTTAAGGTGGATGGCGAGATGAAGCATATATCTTCGTTCCAGGCATTCGTTGTGGCGTTGGCAAGCAGAATAGGTACGGGCAATCTTGCAGGCGTAGCCACCGCCATAAGTATAGGCGGACCTGGAGCCGTGTTCTGGATGTGGATGCTGGCCTTGCTGGGCTCGTCGTCGGCCTTTATTGAGTCTACGCTTGCCCAATTGTATAAGCGCAAAGGCAAGACTTCCTTCTATGGCGGACCAGCCTATTACATGAAGTACGGACTGGGCAAGGGATGGATGGGCATTCTCTTTGCCGTATTGATGATCATCACGTTCGGTTTCGCCTATAATTCCGTGCAGAGCAACACCATCTGTCTGGCTTGGCAGAAGGCTTTCGGTATAGATCCTGCCACTATGGGCATAGTGCTCACGGCGCTCACCTTGCTCATCATCTTCGGTGGCATTCATAGAGTGGCAAAGTTTTCCTCAACGGTTGTCCCCGTAATGGCTGTCGTCTATCTTCTGATAGCCATAGGAGTGGTGGTTTGGAACATCAGCTCTTTGCCTAAGGTGCTGCTTACCATTGTAGAGAACGCTTTCGGATTCAATCAGGCTGCGGGCGGAGTGCTTGGCGTGACCATAATACAGGGTATCAAGCGAGGCTTGTTCAGCAA
>JAIJMN010000310.1:0-2022 GCA_022735715.1 Prevotella sp. | reverse complement strand
CAAGACCGTATACGGTGCTGTAAGCAAGGATTCTGCATTGGCACAGCTTGACATGGTTGATGAAAAATGGGGCGAGATGTACCCTATAGTAATCCTCCCCAGTATTTTTCCACTGAGCCAAGAGGAGTCCTTTTGCTCCCTAAAAGGAGTCCTTTTACAATGCAAAACGAGTCCTTTTGGAAGGCAAAAGGACTCGTTTTGAAATGGGCATTATTTATTCTTGTTTTGTCTACTCTTTACTCTTCTTGTATATGCCGTCTACAATGGAGTCGGCGAGCGAGATGTTGGGCACGAGGATTTCGTCGCACTTGAGCGACCGTGCCACAAGAAGGAATATCTCGGCAGCGGGTATTATCACGTCGGCACGGTCGTCCTTGAGCTTGTATTGCTGCATACGCTCCTCGATGGAGAGCGGTGCCAGCTCGGCGTAGAGCTGCTTGAGCGTGTCTACGGGCAGCGTGCGCAAGTCGCCCTTGGCGTGCGACAGCTTGAAGAGGCGGTTGATGTTGCCGCCCGAACCGATGATTCTTGTGCCGGGAAACTCCTCGGCATACTTCTCGAGCATGTGGCACATGGCGTTGCGTTCTTCCTGAGTGACAGCTCCGGCAAGCATGCGCAGGGTGCCCACGTTGAACGAGTGGCTCTCGGCGAGTATGCCGTCGTGCAACAAGGAGATTTCGGTGGAACCTCCACCTACGTCTACATAGGCGAAGTTGCCTTCGGTGCTGGCGGTGTTCTCTACGAGGTTGTTGCACAGCAGCTGCGCCTCCTCGGCTCCTGGTATAATCTCCAGACTGATGCCCGTGGCCTTCTCGATGCGTCGCATCACCTTCGTACCGTTCTCGGCATCGCGCATTGCCGACGTGGCGCAGGCGCGGAAGTGCTCCACATTGTACAGTTGCATAAACTCATTGAATCCCTGCATCATGTGCATCATCATGCGCTGTCGCTCCTTCGATATCTTGCCGAGCGCAAAAACGTCCTTGCCCAGTCGCAATGGGATGCGAATGAAGAGCAGTTTGCGGATACGCGACGACTCGGGTGCGTTGTCGTCGAAACTCTTTATGAGCAGTCGGGCTCCGTTGGAGCCTATGTCTATAGCGGCAATGTTCATAGCAAATAAGCCTTGTGCAGTTCTTCCTGCGAACGGAACGGCTCAACACCTTCCTTCACGGGTTGTATCTCGTTGGTGCCACAGCCGTCTACGATGCGTCCGTTGGTAGTGTCGCGCAGTCCGTAGTCGACGGTTCGCAGAAGGTCGCGCTTCATTTCGTCGTCATAGACGGGCGTGAGCACCTCGATACGGTTGACGAGATTGCGCGGCATCCAGTCGGCTGAGCCTATGAAGTAGCGTGGCTTGTCGTTGTTGCAGAATATCAGTATGCGTGAATGTTCAAGATAACGGTCGATGATACCGACAATGTGTATGTTGTCGCTCACACCCTCTATGCCAGGCACGAGCGAACAGTTGCCACGTACAAGGGCGTCGATGCGCACTCCGGCACGCGATGCAGCGTACATCTTGTTGACCACATCGGGGTCGGTTATGTGGTTTATCTTTATCTTGACCCACGCCGGGCGGCCCTCCTGCGCGTTCTTTATCTCGTTGTCGAAGAGTCGCAGAATGCGCGTCTTCATTGAGTTTGGCGACACGAGCAGTTCGCGGAAGCGCATCGGCGAGAACGGGCGGTCGATGAAGTCGAACACCTTGGCCACCTCGCTGACTATGCCCTGGCGGGCGGTCATCATCAGATAGTCGGTGTAGACACGTGCGTTGCCTTCGTGGAAGTTGCCGGTGCCCACGCAGGCTATGTCGCCCTTGGTGGTTTTGATGTACAGCAGTTTGCTGTGAATCTTGAGTCCTTCCACGCCGAAGATTACGTTGACACCCTCTTCCTGCATTCGCTTGCTCCACTTGATGTTGCTCTCCTCGTCGAATCGTGCCATCAGTTCGACCACAGCCGTAACCTTCTTGCCGTTGCGTGCGGCACAGATGAGTGCCTTCACCACCTTCGAGTCCTT
>JAIJMN010000309.1:0-2043 GCA_022735715.1 Prevotella sp. | reverse complement strand
GTAGAGAAGAAGTATTTCGGCATGAAGAAGCGTTATACAGCCAACGGTCGTTATAACGTGAAGTATCTCACAGCCCACGACTTTTCATTCGAGCCGATAGAGCCGGACGACAGCGATAAGGTTTCGGCTTACACAAAGAAGGCAAAGAAAGAGAAAAAAGAAAAGAATTAATATAGTGAAGAAGCATTTTTTCGATATAGCAGAACATAAAATAAGTGTGTCATTTGTCGGTGAAACGGCAAATGACATATTTTTATTACCCTCATACGAACCTTTCAAGATAAAGGAAACGGACGAGGATTGTATGCTCTCGTTGACGGTAGACGACAGTCTGAAACCGATAGACAAAGAGCTGAGAGAGCGAATCGACATCTTCGACACTGGAAACGGCAAGACTATAGTGGATAGTGTAAAAGGGGGCGGCTATCAGTTCATTGTAAAAGACATTAACGGAAACGGCTGCTGTATGCTGCAGACCAATAGCGACTACTCCGAAGGCAAATGCGCATTGAACGGTACACCTATAATGCGCTCGTTCGGACTCAATACGGCAATAATGATGCTGTATGCCTTCCGTGGCGCAGCTCTCGACACTCTTCTCATACATGCATCGCTTGTGCGTAACAACGGCTACGGCTATGCCTTCACAGCCAAAAGCGGAACTGGAAAGAGCACACACACCAATCTCTGGATGCAGAACATTCCAGGATGCGACCTTATGAACGATGACAATCCAATCATCAGAGTAATCGGCGACAAACCATTCGTCTACGGCAGTCCGTGGAGCGGCAAGATACCATGCTATCGCAACATCAAGGCACCATTAGGAGCCATTGTCAAGATAGAACGGGCACAGCAAAACCGAATGGAGAAGGTGTCGTCTGCCATGGCGTTCGGCATAATAGTGCCTGCCTGCTCCTCAATGAAATGGGACAAAGGCGTATTTGGCAAAACTTGCGATCTTGTGATAAAACTCTTAGGACTGATGCCTCCGGTCTACAAGCTGCATTGCTTGCCCGATGCAGAGGCAGCCTTATTATGCTATGACACCATAGCCATAAAACCCGACTGACAATGACACCAACCAATAACAATCAGCAGCTGAAGCATAAGGAATTTGCCAATGACGTCATCATTCCAGAGATAGCACGGCTTCTCGACGAAGGTCATAGCGTGACATTGACGTTACGTGGTGTCAGCATGCGCCCGTTTCTTGAGGATGGACGCGACAAGGCAATACTCACTAAGCCCAGCAAGCCCGTAAGGGTAGGGGATGTAGTGTTGGCTGAAGTATCGTCTCGACGCTATGCGCTCCATCGTATAGTGAAGATAGAAGGCAGTCTTGTCACGATGCGAGGCGACGGCAACCTTGCCACCGAACAGTTTGACGCAAGCAAAGTATTGGGCATTGCCCGTTGCTTCTATCGTAAGGGACGTAAGCGTCCCGACTATACCACAGGCTGGAAATGGCGAATCTATTCGGCTGTATGGACAGCATTGCTGCCTGTGCGTAGGTATCTGCTGTTCGCTTATCGAATTACTCTGAAATTAAAACAATAAAAGTAATAAATAATATGAGAACAAAGACAGGCTTCGTACTGAAGGATGTGTGCGGTGAGAAAATCGTTGTAGCCGAAGGAAGAGAAAACATTGATTTCACAAAGATAATCAGCATGAACGATAGTGCTGCCTATCTTTGGGAGAAGGTACAGGACATTGATTTCGACGAAGAAACGCTCAAGACGCTGCTCTGTGACGAATATGATGTGGACGAAGCTACGGCTCTTGCCGACTCTAAGACAATAGCCAATCAGTGGCTTGAGGCTGGCATTATAAAGTAATATCAATATACTTGGCAGAGTATTATTAATATACTTGGTAAAGTAATATATATTGCTTTGCGAATGAATACGTATTACTTTGCTGATGAATACGTTTTCATTTGCCATCGAAGACGTATTCATTTGCCATCGAATACGTATTGCATGAAAATCGGTCATTAGACAATGGAGTAAGCCCATTGCTAATGACCGATTGTTGTTA
>JAIJMN010000308.1:0-2064 GCA_022735715.1 Prevotella sp. | reverse complement strand
GGAGGGTAAGCGTTGAACAAATTCGGTGCAGAACAGTAAGAATAATCTATAGAGCAACATTGATGGCGGAGTGGACAACAGAAAAGGAGTTTGACCGCCTAAGTACCGCTCAAGTACCGCCCAAGTAGAAAAATTAGTGGCAGTAATGAGCAATGATTATGTTGATGTTCCTGAGATGATGAAATTATGTGGAATTGTCAGACGTAAAACAATGCAAGATAGTTATATCGCCCCTGCACTAACAGATGGCAGTATTGAACGGAAATATCCAGAACAGCCTAATCATCCTAAACAGATGTACCGACTAACGGATAAGGCAAAGATATGGAAGAAGTATCAATAATACTTATTGATGCCACATGAAGACTGAGATAAATACTCAACTCTCTTACAGTCAAACTTTATTTAAAAACTTCAAGAAATCTTACAATATGATTCAAAAATCTGACATAAAAAAACTGCTCACTATTCTTGGTTTTTCACAAGAAGAGAATATATATACAAAGCAATATGAAGTTGGTGTGACATTGAAGATAGATGTTGCTCACGAGCACATTTTCTATAATGAGGCAAATATTACTGTAGGTCGAGAAACAACCAGTAATTTCGCAGAACCTGAAAATTTCGTCGTCTTAGAGTGTGTAGATCGCTTGTTGTCCAAAGGGTATCGTGCAGAACATATAGAGCTCGAACCACGTTGGAAGTTAGGTCATAGCAGCAAAAGCGGCTATGCCGATATTTGGGTGCGAACATACGGTGAAGGCAAAGTTATTGGTACAGACGAAGATAAAGAATCTCTGCTCATCATTGAATGTAAAAAAGCAGATGAATTCCAAGGAGCATGGAATGATACTCTTGAAGATGGTGCTCAGTTGTTCAGTTACTTCCAGCAAGAAAAATCCACAAAATTCCTTTGCCTCTATACATCTGATCTTGTTGATGACAAGGTTGAACCTGATTATTACTTACTGAATGTTCAGGACAACAAGAAAATGCTTGAGAACGATGAAGAAGCCCTTTCGTACGAGAAGGCTTCAAACAACAAGCAGTTATATCGCGTATGGCATGAAACTTACCAATGCGACTATGCTCGTATTGGATTATTTGAGGATGCTGTGCAACCTTACCATATTGGCAAAGATAAATATACGATTGCTGATTTGAGGAAGGTTAATAACGATACAATTAAAAAGAAGTATAGCGAGTTTTCCAACATATTGCGTCAGCATAATGTTGGAGCACATGAGAACGCCTTTGATAAATTGGTAAATCTGTTCCTTGCCAAGGTCGTGGACGAGACAAATAATCCAGACAATCTTCATTTCTATTGGAAAGGTGCAGCATACGATGACGATTTTCAATTGCAGGATCGCCTTCAGCGTCTTTATCGTGATGGTATGAAAAAGTTCCTTGGGGAAGAGGTTACTTATATTGAAGATGCTGAGATAGACAAAGCTTTCCGTCGTTTCAAGAATGACCCAGATGCGACACGTAAAACAATCAAAGATTATTTTCGTGCATTAAAGTTCTTCTCTGACAACGACTTCTCCTTTATTAGCGTTCACAACAGGAAACTTTTCCAGCAGAATGCCGCCATTCTCAGAAAGATTATTCTTATGCTACAAGATATTCGCCTGAAAGATTCTGATACACACCAGTTTCTTGGCGATTTGTTTGAAGGGTTTCTCACAAAAGGTGTAAAGCAGAGTGAAGGACAATTCTTCACTCCTATGCCTATTGTGCGTTTTATCGTAACATCTCTACCATTGGAACAGTTAGTAAAGGATAGTCAAGACGTACCCTACGCCATAGATTACGCATGTGGTGCGGGCCATTTCCTTACAGAATATGCCGACCGTATCAAGGAATTTGTGAAGAAACACCGTCCTGATTTGCCATTACAGGACTACTATTCGCGTATAACGGGTATTGAAAAAGAATATCGTCTGTCGAAAGTGTCAAAGGTGTCAGCCTTTATGTATGGCCACGATGAAACTCAGATAGTCTATTCAGACGCATTACAAACACATCCAAATGTTGAAGAAGGCAAATATAGTGTACTTA
>JAIJMN010000045.1:0-14508 GCA_022735715.1 Prevotella sp. | reverse complement strand
CCATTATAGCCTACGCCATTATAGAGACTGTTGCGAAACGTCCATGCGCCCTTAGTAACGTCAAAGTAAACGGTAAGTCCCGAAAAAGGATAATTGGCTATGGGATAGCTTGCAGCAATTGTCGGGAAGATGCCTTCCGAACCATTTAAGAAAAGCGACGTAACGTCAGACGTAAAAAAGTCTTCATTGACATTGCGCACTCCTAAGAACACATGTCCCGACTTCCACTCGTGCATGAAGCCCAATACGGCAATGGCTGCAAACATGTTGTCGGCTTCGATATTGGAGAATCCCTGCCAATCGTCAATGATGGTGTCGTCGGTCTTTGCGACATGAAGAGTTGCAGCCTCAAACGAATCCTTGCCATTGCCAAACGGGATGCTCATGTCAAGACGAAGCTGATTCACCCAATTGGTATTCTTCTTCATGTTCCACTGCCATTCTGTAGTATATACGCCACTAATATTCTGTGCTTGCGCCAGGCTTGCATTAATACAGCCTAATAATAAGATAAAAAATATTCGATTCATAATGTATTCATACATGTTATTGTTATAGTCCTCTCTTGGGACTGCAAAAGTACGATTTTTTCTGATGAAACGACGATTTTTATATGTTTCAAAAGGTTTAGTATTGCTAAGTTATACATTTATTTCTATTAAAATAGACAAAAAAGGCATTTTTAGGCGCTTCAAGTGCCATAAAGTCATAAAAAAATAGTAATTTTACACTTTGAAAGCAGATGCCGCAAATCGCTTAGAAGCAAAATAAACGGCAAAATCGACGATTTTGCGCTTTTAAAGGCTTGTCGAAAGAAGCATGCTGCAATCTTCAGGAAGAAACTATAAAAACATATATAATATAAAATGGACGAAAATCAGACAATTGATCAGGACAGGATTCTGAAAATCAACATCGAGGAGGAGATGAAATCCTCGTACATCGACTATAGTATGTCGGTGATTGTTGCTCGTGCCCTGCCTGATGTTCGTGACGGATTCAAGCCCGTACATCGCCGCATCCTCTACGGAATGCTTGGCATCGGAAACACAAGTTCTAACCCTTACAAGAAATGTGCCCGTGTTGTAGGTGAGGTGCTGGGTAAGTATCATCCGCACGGTGACTCTTCGGTATATGGTGCATTGGTGCGTATGGGTCAGAACTGGAACATGCGATACATGCTTGTAGACGGTCAGGGTAACTTCGGTTCGGTAGACGGTGACTCAGCTGCCGCTAT
The DNA here is from genome assembly GCA_022735715.1 of Prevotella sp. Classification (GTDB taxonomy): domain Bacteria; phylum Bacteroidota; class Bacteroidia; order Bacteroidales; family Bacteroidaceae; genus Prevotella. Next base: position 13,271 of record JAIJMN010000045.1, on the reverse strand, counting down.
GCGTTATACGGAGTGCAGACTATCTAAGATGGGTGAGCATATCATGGACGACCTTGAGAAGGACACCGTAGACATGACACCTAACTTTGACGACACTCTTCTGGAGCCGTCGGTAATGCCAACCAAGATACCTAACCTTCTGGTGAACGGCGGTAATGGTATTGCCGTAGGTATGGCTACTAACATTCCTACACACAACCTCGGTGAGGTGATTGACGGATGCTGCGCATATATCGACAATCCCGACATTGACGTAGACGGACTTATGGAGTATATCAAGGCTCCAGACTTCCCTACGGGTGCTTATATATATGGTCTGACGGGTGTGAAGCAGGCTTATGAGACTGGCCGCGGCCGCATCATGATGCGCGCAAAGTCAGAAATCGAGAGCGGCGACTCACACGACAAGATTGTCATCACAGAGATTCCTTACGGTGTAAACAAGGCTGACCTCGTTGCCGGTATTGCAGATCTCGTAAAGGAGGGCAAGATTACCGGCATCTCGAATGTAAACGACGAGTCGGGCCGTCAGGGTATGCGTATCGTTGTTGACGTGAAGCGTGATGCCAATGCCAACGTAATCCTCAACAAGCTGTATAAGATGACTGCCATGCAGTCGTCGTTCTCGGTGAACTGCATTGCCTTGGTGAAGGGACGCCCACGTCTGCTTACACTTAAGGATTGCGTGAAGTACTTCGTAGAGCATCGTCACGACGTGACCATACGTCGCACAAAGTTCGACCTGAAGAAGGCGCAGGAACGTGCCCACATACTCGAAGGACTCATCATAGCTTGCGACAACATCGACGAGGTTGTACACATTATCCGTGCTTCGAAGACTCCGAGCGACGCACAGCGCAACTTGGAGAAACGATTCGATCTGGACGAAATACAGTCGAAGGCTATCGTAGATATGCGACTCTCGCAGTTGACCGGCCTGCGTATGGATCAGCTGCATGCTGAGTTTGAGGAACTGGAGCGTCAGATTGCTTATCTGCAGTCGATACTCGACGATCCCGAACTGTGCAAGAAGGTAATGAAGGACGAACTGAACGAGGTAAAGGAGAAGTATGGCGACGAGCGTCGTACAGAAATCAAGCCTTTCGAACATGAGTTCAATGCTGAGGACTTCTATCCTAACGACCCAGTTGTGATAACCGTGAGCCACATGGGATATATCAAGCGTACTCCGCTGAGTGAGTTCCGCGAGCAGGCTCGTGGAGGTGTAGGTTCGAAGGGTGCCCGTACACGCGAGCAGGACTTCACCGAATACATCTATCCTGCCACAATGCACCAGACCATGCTGTTCTTCACACGTAAGGGTCGCTGCTACTGGCTCAAGTGCTACGAGATACCTGAGGGCGACAAGAACTTCAAGGGACGTGCCATACAGAACATGCTCAATATTGAGCCGGACGACTCGGTTAATGCAATGCTGCGTCTGCGCGGACTGAACGACGAGGAGTTTGTCAATTCACACTATGTTGTGTTTGCCACAAAGAACGGTACTATCAAGAAGACTTGCCTTGAGGCTTACTCACGTCCACGTACAAATGGTGTAAATGCCATTAACATTGTGGAGGGCGATGAGGTGGTAGACGTTAGTCTGACAAACGGCAAGAACGAGATTATCCTTGCAAACCGTAACGGTCGTGCCGTTCGCTTCGACGAGAATACAGTACGCTCTATGGGACGTGTCTCTACTGGTGTACGTGGTATGCAGCTCGATGGAGACGACGACCAGGTAGTAGGCATGATTATCGTAAACAATGCCGAGACCGAGACCGTAATGGTAGTATCGGAGAATGGTTATGGCAAGCGTTCACAGGTAGAAGACTATCGCAAGACCAACCGTGGCGGTAAGGGTGTGAAGACATTCTCTATCACGGACAAGACTGGCAGACTGGTAGCTATCAAGAACGTGACCGACGACAACGACCTCATGATTATCAACAAGAGTGGTATTGCCATTCGTCTGGCAGTAAGCGACTGCCGCGTGATGGGACGCGCTACTCAGGGCGTTCGCCTTATCAACCTCTCGAAGAAGAACGATGTGATTGCAAGTGTATGCAAGGTCACGAGCTCAGAACTTGAGGCAAAGCTTGCCGACGACAATTCTGCAACAGAACCGGAGGCTACAGAAGCAACGGAAGCAAAAGAGACTAATCCGGAAAATGAAAAATAAAACATATTAAATATATTTGTATATGAAAAAAATGTTTATGTTGGCAGCGATGGTAGTAGCTACCTCAACTGCATTTGCACAGGACGTCAAGAGCGTTCTCAAGTCGAAAGACTATGCTGAGGCAAAGTCGCAACTTGAAGCTTGTCTTTCTTCATTGAACAATGAGGACAAGGCAAAGGCTTACAACAAGCTCGTAGAGCTCTCGCTTCAGAAGGTAAACAAGGAAATGGCTGTGATGAGCGAGAACCAGGTGATGGAACAGATGGGACAGAAAGACGGCAAACTGAAACCAGTTGACAAGGAAGGCATGTACTCATCACTCACCAACGCTCTCAATGCAGCTATGGAGTGTGACAAGTATGACCGTATGCCTAACGCTAAGGGCAAGGTGGCTCCTAAGTTCCACAAGAAGAACCAGACCGCTCTGTGGCCTCTGCGTCTGAACCTTATCAACGCTGGTCAGGACTGTCTGCAGAAGGAAGACAACAATGGTGCTTTCAACTACTATGCAGCGTATGTCAACAGCGGTACTTCTGCTCTGTTCGACGATTTCGACAAGACAAAGTCGCCGGATACATACCTCGGCGAGGTAGCTCGTGTAGCTGGCGTAATAGCTTATCAGGCAAAGAAAATGGACGATGCCAACAAGTACATAGACATTGCCCTGAACGATACTGCTTCATACAAGGATGCACTTGGACTGAAGATGGCTATGATGCAGCAGTCGATGAAGACAAAAGAGGATTCTGTAAAGTGCCTCAAGAGCTTCGAGGATCTTTATGCTAAGGATAAGAGCGAGACCATCTTCACCAACCTCGCTACTCTGTACGGCAACCTCAACATGAAGGACAAGCAGATGAAACTCATCAACGAGCGTCTGGCTTCTGATCCTAACTGCTTCACAGCATGGGCTGTTAAGGGCCAGGCTGAGATGAACGAGAGCAAGTGGGATGAGGCTCTTGCCGACCTTAAGAAGGCTAATTCCATCAAGGAGAGCGCACTCGTGCTGACTTGGATGGGATTCTGTAACTACAATAAAGCAGCCAACTTGCAGGATGTAAATGAGCAGAAGAAAATTCAGACAGAGACTCAGGGCTATCTGGAGAAGGCTCGCGACCTCGATCCTAACCAGCAGGAAGCTAACTGGAAGTATCTGCTCTATAATACATACTATGTTCTTTATGGTGCAGACGACAGCCGTACAAAGGCTCTCGCCCCTAACAAGTAAACAATAAAAAGCTTCAATTAATCAAGGTGCGCACCATGTTCTCTATTTTAAACATGATTGCGCACCTTTCATTTTTACAGTAAGGTATGTTCAGGAAATTTTTGTTTATGGTCTTGGCTTTGAGCATCTGCCTTCCTACTATGTGTAATGCGCAGAAGAAGGAAATATCAAAGGCAAAGGATAATGTCAAGGCCGGAAAATCGTTAGAAGAGGCGGAAGCTTCGATGCGTAAGCTGCTTACCGATTCTGCAAACAAGGACAACGAGAAGATATGGCTTGTGCTGTTTGATGCTGTCAGAAAACAGTATGAAACGGTAAACGAGCAGATGTATCTGAAACAAAAGGCAGACACATCCAAGCTTTTCCTTGCAGCATACAGAATGTTTGGTGTACTGGAAGGACTTGATTCTGTAGAATGGAATCTGAAAGGTGTGCAACCTGCCAAGATGAAATATCGCAAGCGCCACGCAGAATATCTTAACCAGCTGAGGGGTAACTTGTATAATGGCGGACTTTTCTTTGTAGGCAAGAATGATTACAAGAATGCCTATAGCCTTTTTGCAGCCTATATAGACTGCGCAAAGCAACCTATCTTTGCAGCGTACGACTACCAGAACAACGACAAGAGAATAGGTACAGCTGGTTTCTACACAGTTTATTGCGGCTATAAGCAGAACGACGCTGAACGTACATTGGCATACGCAGACGTTGCACAGCAGGATACGATAAGACTGATAATGACTTATCAGTATATGGCAGAAACATATAGGCAGAAGTCTGACACAACTAAGTTTGTAGAGGTGCTTGAGAGCGGTTTTGCCCGCTATCCTCAATCGAAATACTTCTTCTCACACCTGTTTGACCATTATTATAAACAGAGCAAGTATGACGTAGCAATAGCATTGTGCGACGACGCTATAGAGGCAGACTCTTCGAGTGTTGTTGCCTTGTTTGCCAAATCGACGGTTCTACTTGCCCAGCAGAAATATGATGATTGCGTGAGCATTTGCGACAAGGTGATTGAGAAAGACAAGAATTTTGCCGATGTGTACCTGAATGCCGGCTTGGCGTATTTCAATCAAGCCACTTACATTGAAAAGACAATGAGACACAGCCGTGAGAAGACACAGAAGTTGAAGGCTCTTTTCAAGAAAGCTTTGCCATATATGCAGGAGTATAGAAAACTTGCTCCTAACGAAAAATCAAAGTGGGGCATTCCTCTTTACACTATCTATCTCAACTTGAATATGGGACGTGAGTTTGAAGAAATTGACAAACTCATGAAAAAATAAGAGTGTGTGTCATAAGTCAATTATTCGGGCTTAAAGACCAAAAAGCTGTTTAGACTTATGACACACCCTCCTTTTATAAGTTCTCAAGACTTACGGGTTGTTCTTTCGGAGTCTTGTGTTCCTTTTGCTGCTGGTCGGCAGGTTGCTGTTCCTTATTACCAGAGAGCGGCAACTGACGCTCTACCGGATTACCTTCCTCATCGAGTACTATCTCCTCTTCTACCCTAACACTGTCGTTAAGTGTGGTATCCACCTTTGCTCGTGGCACATAGCTTGAACAATTATACATTGAGGAAGTAATACTCTCATCCTTAGGCTTACCGAACTTTACACGATACTTGCTGAAAGCAGGATCCTTTAATACTGCTTCAAGGAAATATCCGCATATTGGCAAAGCAGTACGTGAACCTTGACCCAAAGCTCCGGTACGGAAGTGGATGCAACGGTACTCTCCGCCTACCCATGCTCCTACTACGAGATTAGGACTTACACCCATAAACCAAGCGTCAGAGTGATTGTTTGAAGTACCGGTCTTGCCACCCCAGTCGGTGTCGCGATATTGTCCTACATAACCGTTGAGACTCATTGATGTACCACCAGGCTCGCGCAATCCGCTCATAAGCAGCTGCTGCATGAGGAAAGCGCTTCTATATGGAATCACCTGTTCCTCATTTGTGGGCGATGTATAAATCTCTTTTCCATTACGGTCAAGAATACGCGTCACAAGCTGACGTCTTACATACTTGCCATCGTTGGCAACTGTAGAATAAGCGTTGGCCAATTCAAGGAGATTGACATCGCTTGAACCAAGAGCAAGTGCAGGTGTCTCGTCGAGCGGACTTTCAATACCCATCTTGTGGGCTGTCTCTGCGATGCGCTGAATACCCATCTCCTGTCCAAGACGAACTGCTACAGAGTTTATGCTTCGTGCAAATGCACCCTTTAAAGGAATGGAGTCGCCTGAGAATGAGCCGTTGGCATTAGTAGGTGTCCATGTCACTTCCTTGCCTGCTACCTTGTCATATACCTGCATTGAGATATACTCATCGCGACGCTTGTCGCAAGGTGTGAGTCCCTGATTCATCGCCTCGGTATATACAAAGAGCTTGAATGTAGAACCAGGCTGACGCATTGCCGTCACCTTGTCATACTTCCATGACTTGAAGTCGATGTCGCCCACCCATGCTTTCACAGCACCAGTCTGCGGTTCCATAGCAACAAATGCACAATGCATGAAATGAACCATATAGCGGATTGAGTCCATTGTAGACATTTCCTTTTCTATGGTGCCATGCTCATAATCGAACAACTTCACCTTGTGCGGACGGTTGAGATAGTACTCAATTGAATCCGGGTTGTTGGGGAAGCGTGCCAGAAGATTCTTATATACGGGCTGCTTCTGAGCGATTCCTTCAATGAAGTTAGGAATGACATTATGATTCTCGTCCTGCCATGGATCTTGATTGCCCCAATGGTTGTTGAAGTTACGCTGCACCTGTTTCATCTGTTTTGCAGCAGCTTCTTCGGCGTACTTCTGCATGCGCGAATCAATGGTGGTATAAATCTTCAAGCCTGAAGTATAAAGATCGTAACCGTTTTCACGACACCAGTTCTTCAGTTCGGCAGAAACAGCCTCACGGAAGTAAAGAGCCTGACCATCATAGTTGCTCTCAACACTATAGCTGAGTTTAATAGGCTTCTGGCTAAGTTGGTCAAATTCTGCGCGTGTCAAATCGCCATGCTTGAGCATATTGCTGAGCACCACATTGCGACGACGCTGAGAGTTCTCAGGATGTGAGATAGGATTGTAGTAAGTGGTAGCCTTGAGCATTCCAACAAGCACAGCTACCTGATCTGTCGTCAATTCTTTTGGAGTACAGTTGAAATACGTCTTTGAAGCCGTCTTTATACCAAATGCGTTGGAACCGAAGTCAACGGTATTGGCATACATCGTAATGATGTCCTTCTTGTCGTGAGTCAGCTCAAGCTTCGTAGCAATGATCCATTCCTTTGACTTCATAATGAGCATACGAACACCAGGAATCATACCAAGCAATCCAGTAGAATAGTCGGTGCGTACACGGAACATATTCTTAGCCAACTGCTGAGTGATTGTAGAAGCTCCACGAGCATCATGATGCATGACTGCATCCTTCACAGCTCCTATAAGTCCAGGATAGTCAATGCCGTGATGACTGTAGAATCGTTCGTCCTCAGTATCAATAAGGGCTTTCCAGAATGCAGGATTTACCTCCTCATATTTTACCGGTGTTCTATTCTCGTTAAAATATTTGCCAATCATCACACCATCGGCGCTATATATCTCTGAGGCTTCGTGAGTCTCAGGATTCATAATAGTATAAAAGCCAGGTGACTTACCAAACAGCCACAAGAAGTTTGTGTCTACCATGCCAAGGTATAAGAAAAACGCTACTATGCAGGATGCGATTCCTACAAGTGTCTTGGTGTACCACGCTTTGCCTTTGTACAAATTGCGATACCAAGGCCAAAAGGCCTTGGCTTTACGCATACACCAGATGAGAAAGTCTTTTATTTTTTTCATCTTAAAATGATTATTTTGTTTGCTAATCTTGGTATATTATCTTGCAAATGTACGAAAATAGTTTAACCTATCAGTTGGTTGTCTATATAATTTATGATTTCTTTAATATTATCGGGATGGAACCACATGATATTCTTATCTCGCTTGAACCATGTCTGCTGTTTGCGACAGTAGCGTCGGCTGTTGCTTTGGATATTGGAAACACACTGGTCCTTGGTGATTAGCCCGTCAAGATATTCGAAAGTCTCCTTATAGCCTACTGTGTTCAATGAGTTGTGACCTCGCTTGTCGTATACGGCAAGCGCTTCGTCTACCAGTCCTTCGTCAAACATTTGCAGCACACGCGCATTAATACGACTGTATAATTCTTCACGATCGCGGTTCAGGCCTATCTTTATTATGTCAAACGGACGTTGTTTCTTGGCGTTCAGCCTAAATGAAGTGTAAGTCTTACCCGTCATATGGCATATTTCCAAAGCATGCACGACACGGCGTGGGTTGTTGCGGTCGACAATCTTCCAATGCTCAGGATCCAACAACTTGAGTTCTTCGACAAGACGGGGCAACCCTTCTGTTTCCAATCGCTGTTTCATCCATTCACGCGTATTGTCGTCGATTGTCGGTATGTCATCAATACCATTGCACACAGCGTCAATGTACATCATGGAGCCTCCACTCATAAGCGCCACCTCCGAGGTATTGAAGAGATTGTCGGTAAGAAGCTGCATAACATCTTCTTCGAATAACGAAGCACTATAATAATCGTCAAGATGATGATTACCTACAAAATAATGCTTCACACGCTGCTGTTGCTCTGGTGTTGGGGCTGCTGTTCCTATTGGTATTTCGCTGAAAATCTGACGCGAGTCAGCATTGACTATAGGTATATGGAGATGTTCGGCAATCTGCAAACACAATTCTGTCTTTCCTACGCCTGTGGAACCTACAATAACAATAAGTTTCTTGTTCATTATTGTCTTAATGTGAATATAAAAAATGGGAGTTAAGTAGACTTCAGTCCTTTCTTGTTCTACTTAGCTCCCTTTATTTGATAAATACTTTTAGCGTATAATGCCTCTCTTAGATGATTCTACGAAATCAATAATATATTGAACTTCCTTAGTGATTTCAAGTTCGTTCTTTATCTCCTGAATGCCCTCTGACATTATACCCTTAGAGTACAACTTGCGGTAGGCATTGTGAATAAGATCAATCTTCTCGTTAGAGAATCCGCGACGGCGGAGTCCTACAAGATTCAATCCGCAATATTTTGTAGGTTCCTTACCAGCAATGATAAACGGAGGAATGTCCTGACTGAATCGGCATCCACCCTGAATCATCACATAACCACCGATTCGGCAGAACTGATGGCAAAGAACATTTGCGGAGATAATGGCATTGTCGTCTACAACTACCTCACCTGCAAATTTGGTTGAGTTGCCAATAATCAATCCGCTACCGAGGACGCAATCATGAGCTACGTGTACACACTCCATAAGCAGATTGTTCGATCCAACAACAGTCTCACCTCTTGAGGCAGTGCCACGTGAGATTGTCACATTCTCGCGTATGCTGTTGTTGTCACCTACCCGGCAGATTGTTTCCTCGCCTCTGAACTTCAAATCCTGAGGTTTGGTAGAGATGCTTGCACCTGGAAAAAACTCATTGCCATTACCGATGCGTGCTCCAACATGAATAGTCACGCTGTTTTGCATTACATTGTTGTCGCCAATTTCAACATTGCGGTCAATGTAGCAGAAGGGACCAATTATGTTGTTATCACCGAGCTTTGCTTCGGGATGGACGTATGCTAAGGGGCTTATCTGATTCATCTTAGAAGTTTTTTGAATTGAATTCTACTTGTTCTTTACAATCTGAGCTGTAAATGTGGCTTCTGACACTACATGGTCGCCTACAAATACATAGCCCTTCATTGATGATATGCCATGGCGTAACGGTGAAAGCAGATCGACCTTGAAGAGCAAAGTGTCTCCAGGAACAACCTTCTGACGGAATTTGACGTCATCAATCTTCATGAAGTATGTAGACCAACGCTCAGGCTCCTCAAGAGTGTTGAGTACGAGCAATCCACCACATTGTGCCATTGCCTCTATCTGGAGAACACCTGGCATTACCGGCTCTTGCGGGAAGTGGCCTGTGAAGAACGGCTCGTTGGCAGTAACGTTCTTTACACCAACGATACTTGTGGCACCAAGAGCAACGACCTTGTCGACAAGCTGCATAGGATAGCGATGAGGCAGAAGCTCACGTATCCTGATGTTGTCCATTATCGGAGTCTCGTTGGGATCGTATATTGGAGCCTGTATCTCGTGCTTGCGAATCTCACGACGCATCTGGCGGGCAAACTTGTTGTTGATGGTGTGACCAGGACGAGTAGCGATAATACGTCCCTTTATTGGCTTACCAATAAGTGCCATGTCGCCGATGATGTCAAGCAACTTGTGTCTTGTACACTCATTCTCCCAGACAAGAGGCTTGTGCTGTATGTATCCCAATTCGTTTGCATCACGACGCTCTACCTTCAGCATGTCGGCCAGTGAATCGAGACGCTCCTGAGTGGTCTGCTTCTCGTAAATAACAATTGCATTGTCCAAGTCGCCACCCTTAATAAGGTTTGCCTTAAGCAGAGGTTCAATATCACGAACGAAGACAAACGTACGAGCAGGTGCTATCTCATCAGCAAACTTCTCAACACAGTCGAGTGTTGCAAACTGTGAGTTGATGAACTTCGAATTGAACGAGCACATTGCTGTGAGTGAGAATTCCTCATCGGGCAGGATAGTGATGCATGAACCGGTAGCATCATCCTTCACCTCTATCTTATGACGGATTACATACCAATCCTTTGGTGCATTCTGTTCCTCTACTCCGATTTCATGAATCTTCTGAACGTACATGGCAGCACTTCCATCAAGAATCGGGAACTCAGGACCATTTACCTGAATAAGACAGTTGTCGATGCCCATGGCGTAAAGAGCCGACATACCATGCTCAATGGTAGAAACACGTATATCATCCTTGCCCAATACAGTACCACGCTGTGTATCCACAACATTTTCTGCAATGGCCTGAATGATTGGCATTCCTTCAAGGTCAATTCGTTGTATCTTATATCCGGAGTTCTCTGGAGCTGGATTGAATGTAACGGTAAGGCTCAAACCAGTGTGAAGTCCTTTGCCACACAGGGAAAAACTACCCTTAAGTGTCTTCTGTTTTGATGACATATATTATTATTTTTTCAGTTGTTCAATTTCCTTTTTGATGTCTGCCAAGTCTTTGTACATTTCAGGCAGACGGCGGAAAATAGCCTGTGACTTGAAGTAGGCACGTGGATTCATCGGAGGCGTTCCAATAAGTTCCTCTCCGCCCTTCAGACTTCCCGGCACTCCTGATTGTGCACCGAGGAAGGTCTTGTCGCCAATTGTAATATGTCCGGCAAGTCCAACCTGACCGCCAAACATACACCATGATCCGACCTTTGTACTGCCTGCGATTCCTACTTGAGCAGACATGACTGTATTCTCGCCTATTTCCACATTGTGAGCCACCTGAACAAGATTGTCAAGTTTAACGCCCTTGCGGATAATGGTAGAACCCATTGTAGAACGGTCAACACAGGTATTAGCTCCGATTTCTACATTATCCTCTATAGTTACTATACCTATCTGAGGAATCTTGTCGTAGCCATCGGCATTGGGTGCAAATCCGAAGCCGTCAGAACCGACTACGCTACCTGCGTGCAGAGTGACATTGTTACCCAATTTACAACCATGATAGATTGTTGTATTGGGATAGATAATACAGCCCGAACCAATCTTGACATTATCACCGATAACGGCATGTGGATAAATCTGGCAATTATCGCCGATAACGGCATTTTCGCCAATGCAAGCAAAAGGACCTATATAACAATCCTTGCCAACCGTTGCCGTCGGAGCAATATAGGCTTGCTGTGCAATGCCTGTCTTCTTAGGTTTGCTTGCTTCGTATATCTGCAAAAGCTTGGCTATGCATTCATAGGCATTCTTTACACGTATAAGTGTGGTAGCAACCGGCTTCTCCAACTCCACATCCTCATTTATAATGACAATGGACGATTTAGTGTCGTAGATGTAATGGGTGTATTTGGGATTTGAAAGGAACGAGATGGCTCCTTCTACTCCTTCTTCAATCTTTGCAAAAGTATGTACAGCGGCATTATTGTCACCTTCAACTCTTCCACCGATTACGCTAGCGATTTGTTCTGCTGTAAATTCCATTTTTATAATGTCTATTCTTTGTTTCTTATAAGTTAGTAAGTGTTGTGGCATGAGTTAACAAGCACTTTCAGCCACAACACATAATATTATCTTTGCAAAAATAAGAAATTTTATTTAGATACAGCATTTTGGCACTATTTATTTCTTGTTTTGAACATAATATTGCCAACTTTTGTCCCAAAAAATGTTTATTTAGGGTTAGATGCCATACTTTTGCAGTTCTTGATCCATCTGCTTCTGAAGCTCTTCTGCCTTCTGCGCAGCCACCTCTGCAAAGTCTTCACCGTTGGATGCGTAGATAATGCCACGTGAACTGTTCACAAGCAGACCGCATTCAGAATTCATGCCATATTTGCAAACCTCTTCGAGAGAGCCACCCTGTGCACCAACACCGGGAACGAGCAGGAAGTGATCGGGTACAATCTTACGGATGTCCTCAAACATTCTGCCCTGTGTAGCACCTACTACATACATCATATTGTCCTTAGAACCCCACTGCTGTGAAGTGCGGAGCACCTTCTCAAAGAGTCGCTCGCCATGATTGTCTTCTGTAAGCTGGAAGTCGTGGCTGCCCTTATTGCTTGTCAAAGCAAGTACAATCACCCATTTGTCCTTATAGCCAAGGAACGGAGTGACACTGTCCTCACCCATGTAAGGAGCTACTGTGAGCGAGTCAACATCGTATTCCTCAAAGAATGTGCGTGCATACATAGCACTTGTGTTGCCTATGTCACCACGCTTTGCGTCAGCTACGATGAAGTGGTTGGGATAGTTGTCCTTGAGATACTTGATGGTCTTCTCGAACGAAATCAATCCCTTCACGCCGAAAGCCTCATAGAAAGCGAGGTTTGGCTTGTATGACACACAGTAAGGAGCTGTCGTGTCGATAATGGCTTTGTTGAAAGCGAAGATCGGGTCTTCCTCATTGAGTATGTGTGCAGGAACCTTCTTGAGGTCGGTGTCAAGACCTACGCACAGAAAAGAGCGCTTGGTCTTTATCTGATTTACTAATTCTGATCTGTTCATAACAATTAGTTTTTATAAATTGACAATTCAATTAGTATTCAAAACTGATGTTATCAGCTTATGATTACAATTCGTTTTCCTTCATCTTTTCCGCATTCTCAGCCACGGTGAGCGCATCAATCATCGACTGGATATTGCCACCCATAAATCCGGGAAGGTCATAAACGGTCATGCCGATGCGATGGTCGGTGACACGGCCCTGCGGGAAGTTGTATGTACGAATCTTTGCCGAGCGGTCGCCAGTTGATACGAGAGTCTTACGGCGGTTGGCAATATCGTCTACATACTTCTGGTGCTCCTTATCATAGATATATGTACGCAGGCGCGCAAGAGCTCTTTCCTTGTTCTTAGGCTGGTCGCGTGTCTCGGTACACTCGATGAGGATTTCCTCTACCTCACCTGTGTTAGGATTTTTCCACATATAGCGGGCACGTACACCCGACTCCACCTTGTTCACGTTCTGACCACCAGCACCTGAAGAGCGGAATGTATCCCACTTGATTTCGCCCTCGTTGATGTTAACCTCAAACGGGTCGGCTTCGGGAAGCACGGCTACGGTAGCAGCAGAAGTCTGCATACGTCCATTTGACTCTGTAACCGGAACACGCTGTACACGATGAACACCCGATTCATACTTCAATGTACCGTATACGTTGTCGCCACTTACAGCAAAGCAGATTTCCTTGAAGCCGCCTAC
>JAIJMN010000307.1:0-2085 GCA_022735715.1 Prevotella sp. | reverse complement strand
TTGTAGTAAGCGAGGACGGAGCCTCGGTTTATTCTGCATCAGAGGCTGCACGTGAGGAATTCCCCAACGAGGACGTGACTGTACGTGGAGCCGTATCAATCGGTCGCCGACTGATGGACCCGCTTGCCGAGCTGGTAAAGATTGACCCCAAGAGCATTGGTGTAGGTCAGTATCAGCACGATGTCGACCAGAACGAGCTAAAGAAGAGTTTGGACATGGTTGTAGAATCTTGCGTGAACACCGTAGGCGTAAACCTCAATACCGCAAGTCGCCACCTGTTGATGTACGTCAGCGGACTCAACGCTACTACAGCCAAGAACATCGTTGAATATCGCGAGAAGAACGGAGCATTCAAGTCGCGTGCAGAACTGAAGAAGGTGCCGCGTCTCGGTCCGGTAGCCTTCGTGCAATGTGCCGGTTTCTTGCGCATACCAGGAGCCAAGAACCCGCTCGACAATAGTGCCGTTCATCCAGAGAGCTACGATATAGTTAAGACAATGGCAAAGGACAATGGTTGCACCGTAGCAGAACTGATCGACAACAAGGAACTTCAAAAATCAATACGTCTGAAGGACTATGTTACCGAAACGGTCGGAATGCCGACCCTTACCGATATCATGGCAGAGCTTCAACGCCCAGGACGTGATCCACGTGCGGCAGTAGAGGTTTTCGAATTCGACCCACGTGTCCATGAGATTGACGACCTTCAAGTGGGAATGCTCCTTCCTGGCATCGTGACCAACATTACCAACTTCGGCACCTTTGTTGACGTTGGCGTTCACCACGACGGACTAGTACACATCTCACAACTTGCCGACCGCTACGTGAAAGACCCTAACGAAGTGGTGAAACTTCACCAGCACGTTGTAGTACGAGTAACTGAAGTAGACCGCAAGCGCCAGCGCATTTCGCTCTCGATGAAAGAATGACGGATAAATACAGAACTGTGAATTGTAAGAATAACGAACATTACCACGTGTTAATATACATAGACAAAAGAAAACTATGAAAATTACAGTATTCTGCTCAGCCAACGAGCATATCGACCCCGACTATTTCCGTATGACGGAAGAATTAGGCCGATGGATGGCCGAGAACCACCACGACCTTATTTTCGGAGGCACCAGTCACGGACTCATGAACTGTATAGCCAAGGCTGTGCACAACGGTGGCGGACGCGTCATCGGTGTTGTGCCGTCGCTTGTAGAGAAAGGCGGACGTATGTCGGAATATCTTGACGTACATATTCCTACTGACAATCTTGCCGACCGCAAGAGCTTGATGATTGAGCGATGCGATGTAGTAGTGGCGCTGCCTGGCGGCATAGGTTCGCTCGACGAGATATTCTGCGTGGCAGCCTCGAAGTGCATCGGCTACCACTCCAAGAAGGTGATTCTCTACAACATGAAGGGATTCTGGAACTCACTCATTGCGCTTATGGACGACCTCAACCAAAAGGGAATGATACGTGGCGACTGGCACAATATGATTGAAGTGGCCAACGACTTCAAAGAACTGAAAAACCTGTTGAATGCAACTATCTGATTTACACTTAAAATCTTATTACACGTTAGAATATCTCAGCCACATAATTGTGCTTCATCCCGTCTTTTCCTCTTTTCAGGAACAGGATGAGGCGCACGTGGCTGCCCTGAACCATTCCATTCCTAACATCCTCCGGAAGATTTGCCGTTGAAGCGAAACCTGCCTTTATGATATCACCTTCGGGCGTGTATCTTATTGCCGACTCTAACGAGTAGCGTATGTATTTGTCCTTAACGTTGGCATACTCCACTTTCGCCTCATAAATACCGAAAGCCTTGCGACCTTCATACTTATCCATAACGCCCACTATGGCAGCCGACTTGAAATGGTCGCCATTCGCTATTATGGGACAAAAGCGCACATAATTGCCTACTGATATTTTTAATGCCGTATGTGCCGACTTATCCGCTACAAAATGCCGCGACTGCGAGTCGTAGACATGTATGTGGCCGTGGCTTTCGTCAATAAACTCTACAAATCCAACTTCCACAGAAAACACCTCATCCACCCGTTTCGCTGAAGCCACTATTTCCGAAACAC
>JAIJMN010000306.1:0-2092 GCA_022735715.1 Prevotella sp. | reverse complement strand
GATGTAGAGAACGATGGCTTCGCAACAATTATCGATCAGATTCACTAATTTAATAACATTAAAAGCTTAGCTACCGGCATGACGGGCAAAAATCATGAAAAAGTTACATTCTTCTTTCGTGGCGATTCTCTTCGCCTTGTTTGCAATGGTGTCTTTCACCGCTTGTTCATCTGATGATGATGGACCTTCTTCTGAAGAAATCATGGAAAATATTGTCGGTACGTGGCAAGTAACACATATTTCCGGTTGGAGTTATGATGATACAGAGGATGAAAATCTTATTAAGGTTGACGTGGATGTTCCAGAAAAGGATAGCGAGCGTATTCTGTTTAATGTAGATGGTACATGTAAGTGGTATTGGTATTCTAATAATGGTTGGCGTCCATCTGGTTCTTCTAATTCATATAAGGTGTCTGGTAATAAAATCATCATTTATGATAATGATTATGACATAGAAGATACTTATACAGTTATTTCAATCAAAAATAATACTGCTGTTTTGGAAGTTACCTTGGAGGAAGGTCTACAATATAAGCAGCGAATTACTTGCAAACGAGTAGACTAAATTACAATAATAAGCAGCATGGCATTTGTCGTGCTGCTTTTTCTTTTATTGTATTTATACCAACCCAAGCTTCGCTCCTGCACAATATTTGCATTTTTATCGCTCAATACTGCGAGTTGAGCACGCTAAGAAATCTTTAACTCCAAATTCGTGAGTTTTGCGCGTGCAGCCGTTATAACGCTTATATACAGCGCGTTATCTCGTTTGTGAGTATTGTTGTGCAAAATCGTGAAGCTCAAAAAGGCCCTTTTTCTTTCAAATGTACTCTTTTTGCCCGTCATTCAGGCTCCTTTTGCAATGCAATAATGCTTCATTTGCCTTCCGATTGTAGTCCTTTTGCTATGCAGAAGTAGTCCTTTAGTAATGCTGAAGAGCCTTGACAGTCGAGTAGGGGTGTTCCGATGCTGCAAAATATGATAAAAAACGCTTCCGAAATCTCTAGAATCAGATTTCATTTTGTAATAAAATTTTACTGCTTGTGCGATATTTGCATCTTTCTTTGTACCTTTGTGCGTACATTATTTTAAAACTAACTTATTACTAAAATTTCTTACTACAAAACAATGATCAATATGTTCAATAGAGCGCTGCTCATCGCATGTCTTATGACGCCGATGGCGGTAATGGCACAGGTCTGCCTTGTCAGCAAGGGCAAACAGCAGGGACGCATAGTGCTTGTAGAGGATAACGACATCAACCGCAAGGCTGCCACGCTTCTGCAGCGCTTTGTTCGCGAGACGTCAGGGGCGAACTTAAAATCATAGCCACAACCAAACGTGCCAAGAACGATGTGGTGATAGGCGAAAAGACCATGGAGGCTACTGACGACGGATACGTAATCGACTGTTCGAACGGCACACTCGCCATTAAGTCGGCAGGCGGAAAGGGGGCCATATACGGTGTGGCTACGCTTCTTGAAAAGTTTGTTGGCGTAGACTATCTGGCGAAGGACTTCTATACGCTTACTCCTTCTGTCGACATACGCATTCCTAAGATGCACGTGGCAGAAAGTCCTGCATTCCGCTTCCGACAGACTTTCAGCTATTCAAACAACGACAACACTTACCGCGACTGGATGAGACTACATGATCACAGTGAGGTGTTTGCCAACGATATGTGGGTGCATACGTTCGACCGACTGCTGCCATCGTCGGTGTATGGCAAGGCGTATCCCGAATACTATTCGTTCATCAGCGGCGAACGGCGCCCCGGCAATCATAGCCAGTGGTGTCTCTCCAATCCCGATATATTCGAGATTGTAGCCAATCGCATCGACTCTATATTCAAAGCCAATCCCGGACGCAACACTATATCCGTAAGTCAGAACGACGGCAACGACACTTATTGCCAATGTCCCGAATGCAAGAAGGTGAACGAGTATGAGGGTTCGCCCGCTGGATGCTACATCAGGTTTCTCAATCGATTGGCTGAGCGGTTTCCCGACAAGCAGATCTCAACGCTTGCCTATCTATTCACCATGCACCCGCCAAAGCATGTCAAGCCGCTGCCTAACGTCAACATCATGCT
>JAIJMN010000044.1:0-14591 GCA_022735715.1 Prevotella sp. | reverse complement strand
GGTATGCTACTTTAATGGAGACGTATCTCGAATGGTATCCAAAATAGGAACCGCCGTATGCGGAACCGCACGTACGGTGGTGTGAGAGGTCGGAAAATGAAAGTAGGAAGAAAACGGCTTCGTTTTCCTCCTACTCGATTCCAACGCTAAAAGCCGTTGGCACAGTGGCTTGCTCCTGTTACATCCAAAAAGTCAACAATACAAGCCACTATGTTGCCCGCGTTACTGGCAATATAAAGACAACTACTCCTCCATGAACATACGGCATGGACTGTATTTGTTTGGATTGATGAGAAACTCCTCTTCATCGATACCCATCTTTGACATTGCGTCAGAAGAAGAACTGGATGACTTCTGAGGAGCAAGTCCGGTGAGGATGATGCGTATCTGCTCATCGAGATCCTTGTAATGAGCACGTGTGTCGGCATCAGATGTCTTGGCATTCTGCACCATAGAGCGGATGCTCTTGAGGGCAGCATAGGCATACGGACGCTGGTCTTCCACCATAGTCACACGCCATGCTCTTGCAAAATTGTTGACAGCACGACGCTGAATGTGCTTAGTATAGTTGGACACCTTGGCTCCAGTCTTTGTAGAACGGAAGAGATAACTGAGGAGTTCGTTGACATAATCCATTGGCTTGTAGCTGTCCTGGAGATAGCAATGCTTACTGATGAGATTGAGAGTCATAGCTGAAGTGAGAGCATCGAGTGTGCGGTCCACGATAGGATAAACAGCATTCTCAGGCACACGGTTGATACGACGTGCAAAAGGTTGGTTCCAAAGCCATGCTGGTTCTACAATCATATTCTCATTGAGCCATGCCAATGCGCGACGCTGCACATCCTTTCCTACTGGTGTATATACAGGTCCTTCCTGGTCAGCGCTCTTGTAATCATGATATACACCGCTGATGTTCTTCTGCACATGACCGTAGAAGCGTCCCATCTGATTGATTACATTCTTGTATGCAAACTTGAGATTGGCATCCATATCAGCCTCCTCATAGTTCCATTTCTGGATGTTTGCCATGACGCGCTTGAGGTTCTTCACGCCGTAGGTGCTTGCCTTCATGGCATCATCGCCGAGGTCTTCTGTCTGTGCCTGAGGGTCATTGTCAGTGCCTTCACCACCAAACCAGTAGCGTGGACTCTCCTTGAGCTTGTTGATTATCATGTTGTTGAGAGTCAGGCGCTCGTCGCGTTCGCCCTTGGAATCAGGGAAATAGCGGTAGCCCCATTCTATTGCCCACTTGTCATAGTCATTGATACGAGGGAAGAGACCAGCGTATGTCACGCTGTCTTCAGGCTGTGCCACATAGTTGAATCGGGCATAGTCCATGATGGAAGCCGTGTGTCCATGCTCTTCGAGCCACTCTTTGTCGCGCAGTTTCTCCACAGGGGTGGCATGGCTCGCACCCATATTATGACGCAATCCGAGGGTATGACCTATCTCATGTGAAGATACGAAGCGGATGAGTTGACCCATCAGTCCATCGTCGAAGACAGGCTTCTGTGCGCGTTTATCCACAGCACCTACTTGTGTCTGGTACCATGCGTGGAGCAACTGCATCACATTGTGGTACCAACCTACGTGGCTTTCGATGATTTCACCAGAACGAGGGTCGCTGACATGCGGTCCGTAGGCATTGCTTATGTCGCTTGCGAGATAGCGTATTACGGAGTAGCGAGCATCTTCAAGGCTCATGGTAGAGTCGTTAGGCCATTCCTTAGCACAGATAGCATTCTTGAATCCCGCCTTTTCAAATGCCGCATTCCAGTCGTTTACGCCAGCGATGAGATAAGGCACCCATTTCTTAGGTGTAGCAGGGTCAATGTAATATACTATCTGCTTGACAGGCTCCACGAGTTCGCCACGGCGATAAGCCTCGATATCCTTAGGCTCCAGTCTCCATCTTGAGATGACCTGACGGCGCTTCACCTGCTGCTGATCGTCACCGAAGTCGGTGAATTCCTCTGTGAAATAGCCTACACGAGGGTCGTAGGAACGACAAGCCATAGGCTCTTTCGGCAGAAGGACGAAGGAAGTGTTGACCTTTAGCGTGATGTTTCCCGTGATTTTGCCTGCAGGTATGCGAGTGCTTGCCTTCGAACCGTAGGTCTTTATGGTGACAATCTCTGTATTGATAGGGAATGTGCTGATGCGCTCAATATAGGAGAGGTCCTTCTTGAAAGCAGTCACTCCGAGTGCCGACTTGCTGCTTTCCTCAAGAGAGAGGACGGCATTGTCGGAATTAAACATATTTGTGACGTTGATACTGTAGAACTTCACTCCGGTGGAGTCTGTCAGCGTAGAGTCTATTTTGGTGGCATAGACGATAGGATCCTGGGTACAGTTGGCTACAGCAGTAGCAATCTTGTCATCACTCTTGACGCGTATGTCATAGAGATGAGCACGCAGGAGCATCTGCTTGTTGTTCTTTTCCCAGTAGAGCACCTGCTCATTGGCCAGTTCTCCGCCATATACTCCAGCATCCACAGGTGTGGAAACATAGCGTGTGGTGGTGAGAAAGAGTCTGCCGAGAAGTGAGTCTGGTATCTGGAAGTAATAGTTGTCCTTATGCTTCTGCACATTGAAGAGGCCTTTTACTGCCGGTTGTCTTACTTCTTTCTTTACGGGCTTGGTGACCTTTGATTTCTTTCTTGCCTGTGCTCCTGGGCATATCATTGCTGCTATGCACACAATTAACAAATGTTTTTTCATTTGTTTGGTTTTAGAGTTGTTAATATTTTCTTCAGCCGTTGACGTGGCTGACACGGTGACTTAATGCTATTTGATGTACTTCTTGCCTCCGATGATGCGGATGCCATTGCCGTTATAAGGTAGGCCTGTAATGCTGTATGCCTTGCCATTAGCGGAAGAAGAGACGATGGACTTGATGCCGGTAGCAACAAATTCCTCCACGTCTGTGAAGCCTGCATTTTTATAGTCAGCCTTGTTACCAGAAAGAACGTAGCACTTCTTCTTGTAGAGAGACTTCAGAGCACTGCTTCCAAGCTCAGGAAGCTTGCAGTAATAGCGGGAATACTTCGCATTGTTGCAGAGGTTGAAGGCATCCTTTTGCAGTTGCTTTACAGAAGCTGGGAAGATGAATGCCACAGCCTTTGCAGACTTGCAACCGCTCTCCTGGATAGTCTCAAGCGATGTGCAGGTGCTGAAATCAAGCACAAGATTGTAGCCTTCTGTCTTAGAGCTGTTCTTGGAGAGATTGAGAAAGGCACGATTGCCTATGGTCTTGAGGGCCGTGCAGCCTTTGAGATTGAGGGCGGTGCACTCATAACTCTGGGAGAAAGCACGCTCACCGATACTTTCCAGGGCAGAGCATCCTTCGAGATTGATGGTCTTTGCGCCCGTCTGTTCGAAGCCGTATTCCCCTATGGACTTGAGATTTGCGTGGCCAGAGAGGTCTATCTCCGTGATCTTATCGCAAAATTCGAAAGCATAATCCTTGATAGTCTCAAGATTTGAGCAATGAGAGAAATCGACTGTCTCCAATTGTGACTGGTCTGAACTGTCGAAAGCGTATGAACCCACAGAAGTCATGGTAGCCGGGAAGATTATCTTCTTCAGCGGAATGATGGCATCATCATTGTACTTCTTCTGGAAGACATTGGCAGGAAACTCATTAGCAGGGTACTCTATCGTGGTTTCGCCTACTGTCTCGGAGTAAGCGACGATGTTGGCATCCTTGAGGTCGAGCGTATATACCTTCATATTCTGGCGGATGAAGGCTATGTCAGCCTTGTTGATATTGCCGGTCAAGGTGAGGTCGATGACATTGAGGTCATCACCTTTGATGAGTGTGGAGAGGGTGCCGGCAGTCTCCACTTTGATAGTTTTTGTCTCAGCATGAGCAGTAAATGCCATGAGTGAGAATGCGATAAGGAGTAGATGTTTGCATTTCATAAGCGCTTCTTGTGTTTATTATTTATATTATTTGGATTATCAATATCTGCCGATTACGCAGTGGATATGATGGCTGGTTACCTACAAACACCTTGTAAAGTAGGTGGCGTAGCCGGGTATGATGTCTTGATATGCTTTGATGAGCTTGCCGGTCACGCTATCATAGACGCGGATGGAGGAGCAGCCAGTGGCTTGACGATAGGTCAGCATGACGGTGCAATCATCCTCATCACGCAGTCCTAAGCCCGTGATAAGAGGGAATACATCCACCAGTTGTTCGCCTTCATCAAGGCTAATCAGCAGTTTGGACTTCACTGGATTAAACTCTTTCATGTTGTAATAGTCGAAGCGATATACCTTATTGCCAACAGAATAGAAGGCATAGCTCTCGCCAAACGAGCCCCACCAATATCTTACAGTCCTTGCAAGAGAGGCATCAATCGGCATGATGCGCTTGAGAGAGATGGGCTGAACAGTGGTCTTGACATAGTTGACACAGAACTCATATATGGCATACTCTCCGTCACGCTTGCCTATCAGATATACCTCATACGGCTGATTGGAGCCCAATCCCGTGGCTTCGGTGAAGCATCCGCAGAGACTGTCGAGGCGGAAAGGTTCGCCATCAATGGTGATATGCTCCATCTGATCGTTATAGACATGGTAGCAACCCACCGTATTGTCGTCATGCAGCACAAAAGTTACTTTCTTAAACCTCTGAAATTGCTTGCTCGACATAGCCTGACGCACATTGTGGCTCTTGACGAAAGTGTTCTCATTGAATACAGGAAGCTTGCGGTCCAGACCATTGAAGACATGGAGATTACCATTGCAGATGAAGTATTTCGATGCGCCATAGCCGAAGGTGACATTGCTGATGTCCAGTCTGGAGGCGCTGCCCATATACACCTTATTATATATATTGCCGGTATATTCACCCACATTATGATAGAAACCATTGTCTGGATCAGCATTGCGCATGCTGATACATCTGCCCCAAGAAGGGCTTTGATCTGTGAAAACGGCTATCTCATTGAGGGCATACAGCGTGCCATAATACTTGCCATTGATTGGTTCATCGGGGTTTATCCGCTCTATCATGTCGGGATAATACTTAGTGAAGGCACGCACATCACCCTGCAATGACATCCATTCGGTGCGTCCGTCAGGTTTCTGATAGACCACGATGGAGGAGGGAGTGTATGTGCTCAGCACCTGAAAGGAGAATGTCTTGCGAAACTCCAGTCCGTTTTCCCTATCTTTTGCTATGAAGACAGCAGGGATATCAGTCGCCATATTATATCCAGAAGGCAATGAAACCTCCCATACTAACTGCTTGCCGGTGGCTATTTCCTGCTGTTTACCCACCACCCAACGGTAGTCATAGCGCAAGGAATCAGCCCCCTCGGAGAAGGTCAGCGAAGGGTTTATTCTCAGAGTGTCACCCTGATAGAGCGTATATGAACCGTCAGTGGCAATGCCATTTATGGCGGTTACCTGCTGAATGTCGTCCGTGGCTTCGCTGTCTTTATCTCCATAGCATGAGAGAAGGGAGGACATCACTGCGCCGAGGATGAGCAACTGATAGTATATTCTTGTTTTTTTACGCATTATTCAAAGTATATTCTGTTACCGTTGGAGTCATATTCCTCATGTTGTTCAAACCATTGCTTGCAGAGCGAAATCCAATAATCGAGGATAACGCTGCTGCCATCGTCCACCCATTCTGGATCGGTGATGCCGCTGATTTCCAGAAAGACGGCACACTTACGGGCTGAATAGGTGATTTTGCTCAGTTTGCTATTGTTTTCCCAGAAGGCAGGAGCGATGGTAAGGTTTTTTGTAAACTGCACATCCACATACTGATACTCCGGCACTCCCATCGTGAAATCGTCGCCCGGGATGAGTTTCAGGCGCATCTTGTATGTCGTTTCGCTGTCCATCTTATCGACGTGGATGGTGGCGCGGAGCGTGTCCTGATACATTCCGCTGCGGAATACCTGCTTGCTGTCGAAGCTGACCACAGGAGAACCGTCAGTGATACCTTCGCTTTCTGCCTCCGAAATCATCACTCCGAAATGACGGTCACGACCATAATCTATCACCCCCTGCAGGCGAACAGGTATCTGGAGCGTGTAGTCCGTCACCTTTCCACCAAGGAAATAGGCATTGAAACTATAGCTCTCTGGATAGTCTGCAGCAGAACCAAAGACAGTGCCGCGTGCTATATTGAGCGCACTGGTCGATGTATCGTAGGCTTCCAGCGTATCTTCCGAGCACGCTGTTACGGACAATAGGGCTGTGGCTGTAAGCATTATGTATAGAATTTTTCGCATTGCTTTAAGAGGTGAAAGTGTCAATATCCAAATTGTTTCTCGTAATCCGGCAACGGTAGCACATAAGCCGAAGCTGGAACGCTGACAGTATTGCCGTTATAGTTCCCGTCATCGACGGCGCGGAGGTTGCGGCGCTTGTAATAATAGAACAGCTGTCCCTCGCCGCGGAAGTCGCATATATACTCATGTGTCAGTTCATTCCACAAGGTCTGTGTGGTAGCTGTAGCCGGAAGAGCAGCCTCTCCGCGTTTCTGCTTTATAGTATTCAGAAGGCTCAAGGCATTCTCTCTGGTCTCAATACCATTGAGATTGCACTCAGCCAGGATGAGATACATCTCGCTGATTTTCAGCATAGGAACGACTGGGTCGCCGTATTTGCCGGCATCTTCCGACTTTACTGACCGCTGATAGCGTATCATATTGATTTTTCCATTTGCGCTCGGGTTTTGGTATAGCCATGCTCTGCGCACATCATTGTCCTCGTATGCGTTGGCACTCTTGGCAAAATCGCCGGTCAGACCTTCGTAATATGAGCGTGAAACGGTAAGTATGTTCTCACAGTAGAGGGCAAAAATCATCTCTGGCATGAAGATGCGGTCGGCTTTCTGTTCCACTCCGTAGATGTCGGTCTCCAGAATTTCCTCTGGAAGGATAAACCTATACTTTTCCGAATCGATTACCTCTTCGGCATATTGTGCAGCCTCAGCATAATGTCCGCGGTAGATTTCCATCCTGGCGAGCAAAGCAGTAGCAGCATAATAGTTCATCCTCTGTGTGCGGTCATAAGCCAGATATCGGTTGCTGTATGCCTTATTACAATATAGAGGGTCCTTTTTCAAGTAGTCGCGAGCCTGCATAAGGTCAGAGATAATGGTATCAATAAGTTGCTCATTAGTCATTTTCTTACCGAGGACAAAGCCAAAGTCTGTCTTGTAACGCACATTTCCCGACTCTGGATTTACCTCATAGCTCTCATTGAACATTCTCATGAGGTCGAAATACATCAATGATCTGAGAGCGAGCGCTTCGCCATGAATGATGTCAATCACGTCGCTGTCAATCTTACCTTCCGCCTCCGGCAGTTTGGCAAGTAGCATATTGGCATTGACGATGGTGTTATACATCTTGAGCCAGATAGCAGAAACGAGTTCCTGTCCGCCGTCAGTGGTGTATCTGAACTGTGACCAAGCGATGCGATCGGGGTCATCTTCCTTGACGTTATATTGCTGTGAAAGAGGTTCGAGGGCAGTCAGAGTAAGGTTGCCACCATATAGTTCGGTGCTGCCCATGCTGATATATATGCCCGTCAGAGCGGTGTAGTAACCATCGGCATTGACAAACATATCCTTCTCGTCAATCTCCGACTCGGCTCCTACATCAAACCATGAGCAGCTCTGCAGCAGTATAATGGATAATATGTATAATAATGTTTTGCGCATAATCAATATGGGGAAATGCGGTTTTGTGGATTTGCTGTTTCGTTGTTTCTACATTTGTTATCCAACGGTAGAAGCCATTGGCACAGTGGGCGCTTTGCTGTTTGTCAGAAATTCACCTGGACATTGAATGTTACCGAACGTGTGAAAGGATAGCTGAGGCCGCGCTCCTGCCTTATGGTGCTGGCATAGAAGAGGTCATTCGCTGTGATGGAGAGCCTTAGCATGGATATCCAGCTGTCACGGAGTCTGTCAGATTCCATATTGTAAGCCAATCTCAGCGATGTCATGCTCAGTCTCTTTTCGTGCTGGACAAACCTTGACGTCGCTTTGGTGGCGCTGTTGTCGGTGATGGCCTTGTAGAGAGCCACATCGCCCGGCTTCTGCCATCGTTCGGTAAGCGCACGGCGGTCATTGTTTGTCATATAGTTGACGTTTTCTATCTTCTGGTGCAGGGTGTAGTTATACTTGTCTGCACCGAAGGAATAATTGAGATGAGTGCCTATTTCCCATGACTTATATCGGATATTCAGTCCGACATAGCCATTGAGATCAGGCTCATTGACGCCTACCGGCACCTGATCCTGAGCATTCCATGTATAGGTTGTGTTGCCGTTACGGTCGATATAGAGTTCCTTTCCCGTGCCAGGATCTATGCCAAGGGAGTGCACTGCGTAGATGGTATTCATGGATTCACCCTCCTTGAATTGGAATACGGGAGTGGTGGAACCCGAACCGTTGGCATTGACCATGTCGTTATATCGCTGGAGAGCGTCTGAAATCTTGAGTATGGTGTTATGGTTTCTTGTGCCGTTGAGCGTGACATTGACCAAGAGATTCCTTGTGCGTACAGGGGAATAACTGATATTGAAGTCAAAGCCTTCATTGCGAAGGTCGCCCATATTTGCCTTATAGGTGTCGAATCCCAATGATGGAGCGACGGTGATGCTGGTCAGGTTGCCCTTGGTCTTGTTGTTGTAATAGTTGAACTCCAGGTTGAGACGGTTCTTCCAGAGCGAAGCCTCCAGGCCGATGGTGCGGTTATATGTGGTCTGTCCCTTGAGGTCGAGATTGCCGAGTGTGGTGATTATTGCTCCGAAGTATCCTCCATAGACCTTTGTCAGATAGTTATACTGGTTGCTTGCCTGGTTTCGGTTGTAGTTCTGGTTGCCCGTAGTGCCGACATTTGCACGCAAGGCGAGCTGTGATACCACACTGCTTCCGGCGAAGAAACGCTCATTATGCACGTTCCATCTCAGTCCGGCACTCCAGTAAGGCGTGGTCTGCTGATGGTCACCATAGAGCGAACTGCCGTCCATACGGATAGTAAGGTCACAGAGATAGCGGTTGTCGTAACTGTAGTTCTGGTTGCAGAAGATGCCGGCAGTGCGGACTTTGGACTTGCCTCCAGTGATTCTGCCGTACTTCTCATACTGCACTGCGTATGAGATATAGTCCTGCGAATTGCCGAGAAATCCCGTCATGGTGTAGCTGTCGCTCTCATTTGATGTCTGCTTGGCTTCTGCTCCGAGTATCGCCTGCACGTCGAAACGACCGAAACTATGTGTATATGACGTCAGCATACTGCCATAGACGGTGGTCGAGGAACTGTGTCCGAGCGTGTATTTTCCACGCTGGTAGAGCGCATCGGGCGTGATGGAGGAGTTGTTGTTGATATATTTGAAGCTGCCAGGCGATACATATGCGTCGTCACGGTCGCTGTCATGGCTGAGTGAGAACGACCCTTTCAGACGTACATCATCGGTGATGGTCCAGTTTATTCCGAAATTATTCGTCACGTTCATACCTCTCGAAGTGGAGTAACTGTTGAGGTATCGCGCTTCATAGACAGGCGACTGCATGGATGCCAGCACTCCGAGAGCGATGCCTTCAGGCGCTAAGTTTGACAGGGAAAGCATGCGGTAGTAGTTGCCGTCAGCATCTTTCTCCTGATAATAAGGCAGTGCCGAGGTGTAGGAAGAGAAGCTTCCGTAAGGCGATTCCTTGCTATCCACCATGGAAAACTGCAGGTCGTTGGTCACACGGATGCGGCGATTGGATATAATCAACTTTGTGCCAGCCTCGTAAGTGTCTCGTCCGCTGCCCTTCATTGCGCCGTTGAGATTGCTGTAACTCAGGTTTGCCGCAAAGCGAACTTTCGTTCCGCCAGGCAGTGATGTCTTTGGTGAAGCCTCGATGATGAGGGAATGCTTGTGCTGGAAACCCATCTGCAAAGGCTTTGAAAGCCAATAGGTATCAACGCCACTGAGCACGGCACGGCGTGCCACATTATAGGAATTGGCATTCAGTCCTGCGTCTTCCCCCTCACGATATGCATCAAATACGCCGGCTTTCTTCTGAAATTCCAGCACCTCTGCCGCATTCATCAGATTGTAGGACGAAAGGTCAGGAATCTCAAACTTGCCGTTCATTGTATAGCTTATCTGCAGTTTTCCTGCCATCGGGGTGATGGTTTCGATGACCACTACACCGTTTGCGGCACGCGAACCGTATATCGCTGCTGCGGCAGCGTCCTTCAGTATAGTGATGCTCTTCACGCGATTGATGTCGAGGTCATATACTTTCTGCACGTTTACCTCAAAGCCATCGATTATGAACACGGGTAAAGTTGTCACTGTCTGCAGGTTGCTCTGCGAGATGTCCGGCATTGTATTCTGTCCTCTTATCTCTATCTGGTCAGGTATATGGTTAGGGTCAGAACCGTAAATGCCACGGGTATCCACCACCTGAAACGAGGGGTCGAACACCTTCAGGCCCTCAAGCAGATTGGTGCTGTTGACCTTCATCATTTCCTTGCCGGACACCTGCACCGCTGTTCCTGTGAAGCTGTTCTTCGTCTTGGAGTAATATCCCGTGACGACAGTCTCGCCTATCTCGCCAAACAGCATTATGTCATTCTTCTGTACGGTGCTGTCATTCTTTGCCATAGCGGTCTTTTCCTTGGCTGTCTTCTGTGTTTTGCTTTGCGCAAACACCACGGAGTCTGCCGCCATCAGCGTCAGTATGATCAATATTCTCGTTTTCATCGACTGATACGTTTATTGAGATAGTACAACTGTCCGTCGCCAAAGAGGTCACGACGGTATTCATCATATATCATCGGAAGGAGGTCAGCATCCTCCGATGCGTCGGCTGCGTAGGTCACATCCTTGTTTGATTGCATCGCTATAAGGCGTTGGCGTGCCTCCTGTTTGCGGCCCAGTCGCCATAAAGCTTCTGCCGCTATGAGCTGCACTTCGCCCAGTCTGATGTAAGGGATTGCAGCCGGAAGGTCGGTGCTTCCGCCGCTTTCTGTGCTCACATAGCCTGTAAGCAGGGTGTTCGGTCCGTATTTGTTTGACATTATCTGCGTGCCGTCTTCCTGCTCGCGGAACCATGCCCTGCGGCGGATGTCGGTCTGCTGGGCGTAAATGCGGTCGATGTCAGTACGGCATCTGATTTTCTTCTGGTCGAAAAGCGTTGCGCTCAGACGGGTGAAACCTGTCGGCAATGATGACAAAGCAAAGATATTCTCACGGGAGAAGCAGTAATCAGAACCATACTTGCCCGGTGTGACGAAGTAAAAGAGCTGGTATCGCGTCGCCACCCGTGCCGGATCTGTATGCAGCATCACTGAGTCTGCATTGTCCAATGCCTTCTGATAGTCGCCTTTCCATAGCGCCACTCTGGCTTTCAGCGCCTTTACTGCATAGGCATTGAGCTGGAAAGTGCGCAGCCTTCGGTCTATTTCTCCCACTTTTACCGATGAAGGATTTGTGGCATTCATTATGGGGTCATTGGCAGAAAGCAGTCTGTCTGCCTTGTCAAGCCATTCCTCCACTCCGTCCATAGGAAGGTCCAGAAGGCGGTGGAGGTCGAATGTCATGGCGGCTTTGATGGCATAGCACTCGCCCAGGACTATCTCCTTGAGTCCGGAAGTGAAGAATACCACCTTGGTATGCTCTGCTTCGTCTATTATCCTGTCGCAGGATTCTATGACTCTGTCGGCGCATATCCGCATCGTGTCCATACGCTGCCGCAATACTGGCGCATCGAAATCGAGCTTAGATGCCGCCGTGGTCTCTTCGTCATAAGGCTCTAATGTCTGTGAGGCGAACTCCATCATGCCGAGCGAAAGGGTGTTGCCGTAAAGCTCAGGAGCACGCATCTGCATGTAGATGCCGGTCAATGCCTGCATGAATGCCGTCTCGTCATTGAAGAATTTCCCCGCAGTGACATCGCTGTCGTCGCCGGTCTTGTCGAAGAAATCATCGCAGCTCTGTAGCATCGTGCAGGCTATCATCATTATGTATATTATTCTTGTTCTCATTGTCAGATGGTTTTTGTTTTCCTTTTTAGAACCTTGCTTCCACTGTCAGGCAAGCCCTGTGGCAGTTTTCCTCACCGCTGAGGCGCACCATACCGCCCTTTATGAATCTCCAGAGCGATGGAAGCATGTAGCCTATCTGAATGCTCTGCAGCCTGTTGGTCTCCCAATTATCGGTGAAGAAGGATGCAGAGGCAGTCCAGCGTCGCCATTGTCCGTAGATGGCCATGCCTGCAAGCATATACCTTACATCGTCATAAGCGGCAGAGAGCGTTGCGATTGCCGTCCAGTCCTTACCCTTCAGCGTCTTGCCCACATCGCCATAGACCATATTCATGGACTCTGCGCGCATGTCGGAGGCATTCAGATGCCATCCTTTCGTCTCAAAGTCGAGCGACAATAGTCCACGTGTCACCTCGTCAGGACGGATGTTCTCATTGTAATAGCCCTGCAGTTGTGCCCCCGTCTGATAGTAATTATATATGTATGTCTCGTTGGTGATGTTGGAATACATCGGAGTAAAAGCCTTGTAACTGTAAGGCACCGTGGCACTTCTTCCCAAACCGAGAGAAAGTCTGAGGCAATCTATCCCGCTTTCAGCCATCCATACCTCCCTGCTGATGTTCCATCCCAGGTCGGCAGCCCAATATACCTCGTTGCGATGCTTCGGTGAAAGGAGGGAAGAGCGGTTCATTGTCACGTTCATCGTGGCGCTGTAGCGTCCCTGATAGTCGTAGCCCACGTTTGCCATGCACTGCAATGTGCGCTCGAAGTCCCTCACTGCCGTAGGTTTACGCAGCGTGTCATAGGTCTGGGTAAATGATACATAGCTGAGTATGTCATTCAGTATTCCTCGTCCGGCGTATGATTCTCCTCCCCTTTCTCCACTGTAAAGGCTTACTCCTGCAGAGGCAAGGAGAGTGTGTCCGCCAGTCATTGCCTTCTGATAAGCGAGCTTCAGTCCGCCGTCGTAGGTCATCGTCGTCTCGCGCATTATGTCATAAGTGCCTTTGTTGCGCAGGTTATCTTCGTCCTTGAACACAGGAGAATAGGGTGAAAGGAACACATCGCGCCTCACTTCCTGACGCAGGAAAGAGAAATAGCCCACCATTTCCAGTCCCGGCATGAGATTAAGCGTGGCTCTCACCCTGTCGATAAGCGTGGAAAAACGGGTTTTGTCCGTGTCATCATCATTGAATGTCTCGTGGATTCCATAGTTTCCATATTGCAGGTCATTGCTGATGGACAGCGCATTGCGCCTGTAACCTATATATGAACGCATCTGAATGCGGTCCGTTCCCTTGGCTTTCGTTTCCGTACCAGGGTCATAGATGGCAGTAAAGCGATAGCCTACATTGTCATCGCTCCCGTCGGCAGTGAGCCAATGCTCTGCCCCTTTCATGGTGCCGTAGCTGCCGTCGTAGGGCTTTCCTGTCAGTATGTCAGCCTTATAGCTAAGGCCTAGCGGTCCTTTTCTATACTTCTTAGTGACTATTTCCACAGCGCCTTTCCCGCCATGGATTCCTAATTGCGCCAGTCTGATAGCGTCTCTGATGATTCTCACCTCAGAGACCTCGCCGACAGTGATGCCTACGAGGGCTGACTTCGGCATACGGACACCGTCTATAAGTAATTCGGGATTATCGTAAGTGGAGGCATCCAGCGTGCGGATGGCAGTCCAGACATCGCGTGCACTGACGCGTTCCATCATCTCTGATGTCAGTATTCTGTCTGTTACGCCAAGGCGCAACGAGTCCTTTACGCTGGCTTTCACGCCAAGCGTAGCACCCCAAAATATCAAGAGTAATGATAATCGAAAATGTGGAAGCACTCTGTTGTGTTATTAAAGTTACGCTTGCAAAGTTACAAAAAATCATATAGCTGATGCAAAAAAAATAAAGAAAATGATAATTATACCTAAAAGTGAGTATCTGAATACCATTTTGTCTGGTAATTTATGTTGTTCTTTCACAATTTGTTATTATTTGGGGTACAAAATTATAAGTAAGATGTAAGTGACGCTCGTGGGTCATAGGATATCTCTATTCACACGATAGGACGGAATCCGACAATAGAATAGAAGTGACGTATCTCGAAGGGATGGCTGAAAACAACTTCACACACCGTAAGGTGTAAAAGCACGAAACCACCGTATGCCGAACGGCACGTACGGTGGTGTGGGAGATCGGTAAATGTGAAAGTAGGAGGTAAATGCCTTTTATGAATAACATTTACCTCCTACCCAATTGATATGTATTCAACCTTGAAGGGTGAAGATTTGTATTAGTACCACTGCACGGCGTTGCTGTATCCCGAGCGCTTGTCGTACTTGAGAGCGTCGGTGAGGGTAGCGGCGTTGCATCGGAACGAGAAGTTGTAGCTGGTGTACGGAGCCAGAACCACCGAGCACGACATATTGAAGCAGTGCAGATCGCGTTGCAGCGACGCCGTTGTCATTGACATCTTGTGCTGGTCGAAGTCGTAGCCAGACGAGAACGAGATGTTCCATCCGTCGCTCAGGCGTACGTTGCCGCTGACGTTAAGGTTCTGCGAGAACTTGTAGGG
>JAIJMN010000043.1:0-14602 GCA_022735715.1 Prevotella sp. | reverse complement strand
AATTGCTGAAAATAAAGCATTTGTCTGTTAACTTCCATCCATCGTAGATGGATTAACTTCTTCTTAACTTCCTCTAACTCATATTTTGACACACCCTCATTCGTTTAATATATCAGCGTACCCGATATACACCAGTAGCTATTGCTACCGCCTTCGGGTGCTCCCTGCGGAATCTTCACGCACAAGGTGTGCTTGCCCGCCTTCAGATTACCCACATATATATATTCAGGATTGGTCATTGTGCCTGGGCACCAGTTGGAGCGGCTCAGGTCGGACGAGCTTTGTCCGTTTGAGAAATTGCCCGAACATGGGTTCCAGTTGCGGTATGTGCCGCAGTCGTCGCGCCAAGGAATGAAGCTTATTACTTTCTGTCCGTCGACGTAGATGGTGTTCACCTTCTGGTTGAACTCATCGCCGCCGTCCCATCCGCCGTGTCCGGTAGTGAGATAGAACAGGCGTGCGTCCTTGACATCCTCCTTCAGTTCGAAGCTGACATTGAGCGAGTCGTCGCGCATGAATATAGGATAAGGCTGGCCTGCCTGTTCCATATAGTTGACCGTATTGAACAGAGACAGCGTCTTGGGCATGTCGCGCTCGCCCTCGGGATAGTACTTAAGCTTAAGACTCAGACGATGGCCCTTGGCATCCCAGTTGCCTATGTAGGCACCAATCCACACTTCGCCCTTGAGCTGCTCAGCCACGCTCGTCACCTCAGCCTTGTACAGTACTGAGTCGGTCCAAGTCTGTCCGGGTACCTTATTATGATTGTACTTGCGCACGCCGAAGCCCGTGAAGAATCGCATAAGCTCAAGCGGAACGTCATAACCAGTTGTTGACACCAGACCATGATAGTCGGTCTGACCGCTCTTGAACGACGGCACGCTGTTGAGATTGCGCAGAGCGTCGAGAAACGACTGCTCCTTACCGGTAGGAATCATGAAGATTGAGCCGGTACGGTCGTAGGCATCGCCGTCAGAATACTGCACAGCCTCAATGAATACCGAACGCTCCTTGATGTTGTCGGGCAGCTTCACCTTCTTCACCACCACACTTCCGCCGGCAGCCGCATACACCTTGCCCTTCTCGAGCGTCTCGGGCAGCTTGGCGCCATTGAAACAGATGGTCTGCTGATCGAACACAGGAACGCTGATGATGCCACTCTGATTGATGGCATACGAGTAGTTGCTGTTGTCGAGATAGTGTCCCCATTCGGTTGGCAGGAGCGGCGACTTGTCCTTAAGTGCCTTTATGTCAACAGCCTCCTGCACAGAATCGCCATTGCGTACAACGCGCAGCACGAGTCCGTCGGGCACACCGCGCCATGTCTGCGGAGTTCCGCGGAAAGCCAGGTCGTTGGTGTACCATACGTCGATGGTATTGGAGTTGACCACAGTGCGCACCACCTTGCAGTTGAGTCCGAGATACTTCTCGGTCTTGACATCAGTAAATCCCTCACCATACTCAAACGGGGCGTTGGTGTAGACCACCTCGTTGTTGGGCATGACGGCACGACGATAGCTCAATCGGCGGCTATAGTCGATGTAGGTATCCTGGCGCAATGTGTTGGCTTTAGGCTCGACAATCTTGCCCTCGGGCGACAGATTCTGAAGCTTGACCTGGTCGCCGCAGACCGACATCATTACACCGCCTGGTCTTGGCTTTCCCTTGTACACAGAGCGGTAGGTAACGGTTATGCCAGTAGCCTTCTTCAGTTTCTTGGCATAGTTTTGTGCCTGGGCTGTGGCGAGAAAGCACAGTGCGGCAATTAGCGTAAATAAAGTTCTTCTCATATTCTTGATTATTTGTATCTGATGGTTTGTCAGGTTTTGCAAGTACAAAGTTAGTATAAAATTTTGGAATTCAACGGCAAGAAGCCTAAAACATAACCTCTGAAACGGCACTCAAAAAAGTCGGCTGTGTAAAAGGACTACATTTGAAATAGCGCTGAAATCAGGCGCAAACTCCACGGCAATATTTTTGCAATCTTGCCGTTTCTGATTACCTTTGCAAGCAGGCTTTTACACTTGCAAATCGGCAGTAGGCACACGGCTCCATGCAAAGTCTTCGACAAGGGCCTTAGCCTCAACGGGACTGTCGTCAGGCTGGAGTCCGGCTGCATGGGCAAGCATACCTATAATCTGCTGCGCACTGTAATGCTCACGCAGCGACTCCATGTCCATACTGCGGTCGCGCTTTGAGAGGCGCTGGCCGGCACTGTTGCACAGCAAAGGCAGATGGACGAATCGCGGGGGAGCAAATCCCAGCTGCCGAGCCAGATATATCTGCTGTGGCGACGAGAGCAGAAGGTCGCGCCCACGCACCACTTCGTTGATGCCCATAAGCGCATCGTCCACTACGACTGCAAGCTGATAGGCCCACGCTCCGTCCTTGCGGCGCACGATGAAGTCGCCACACTGTGTGGTGAGGTCGACGGTGTGCGTGCCGTAATGTCCGTCGCTGAACGTTACCAAGCCCTCGCCTTCGTCGGGCACCCTCATGCGTATGGCAGCCAGACCGGCATGAAGTCCAGGCGGCAGATTGCGGCATGTGCCTTTATACACTACCCTACCGTCGCTCTCGTGCGGTGCCTGCGTTGCCAATATGTCTGCCCGTGTGCAGTAGCAAGGATAGGTCAGCCCGCGCTCGCGCAGCTGCTGGAGATAGCGCTCGTATATCGCGCCACGCTCACTCTGCCAGTATGGACCCTCGTCCCAGTCGAGTCCGAGCCAGTGAAGGTCGTCCATTATCAGTTCGGCATACTCGCGGTGCGAGCGCTGAGGGTCGATATCCTCAATGCGCAACAGCCATGTGCCACCCTGCGACTTAGCCGAAAGCCACGACAGCAGAGCGCTGAACACGTTGCCCAGGTGCATGCGTC
This sequence comes from Prevotella sp., assembly GCA_022735715.1. Lineage (GTDB taxonomy): Bacteria > Bacteroidota > Bacteroidia > Bacteroidales > Bacteroidaceae > Prevotella. The sequence continues at coordinate 11,724 of JAIJMN010000043.1, read as the reverse complement.
CCGTTGGCGACGGGGCGAAACGGCCCTTCACCTTCGGCTGCAAAGCTTCTGTATAATCAGTATTTTCAATCATCCGACAATTCTGTTTTAATAATGTATATGCCCCACGACGGGCTGATACGGAGTGCAAAATTACAGCATTTTCCGCTAACAGAGATCCGACGGAGGTAATAATTCAACAATAATGACACTCGAACAATTCATCAACCAGTGGCAATCGCCCTCGCCGACGCTGCTTGTACACACAAGCGGATCGACCGGTAAGCCCAAACCAATACTCGTAGAGAAACGCCGTATGGAAGCTTCGGCTCGCATCACGTGCAGCTTTCTCGGTCTCAAGCGGGGCGACTCTGCCCTGCTATGTATGCCGCTCGACTACATTGCGGGCAAGATGATGGTGGTGCGCGCCATCGTCTGGGGACTGAAGCTTATCGACATTCCGCCGTGCGGACATCCGCTTGGACAGATTGACACGCCGCCCGTGTTTGCAGCCATGGTGCCTATGCAGGTGTTCAACAGCATGCAGGACGACGACGAACGCCAGAAGCTATGGCAGATTAAGCACCTCATCATCGGAGGCGGAGCCATAAGCGACGACATGGCTGCCCAACTGCGGCTTCATCCGGGTGCCGTATGGAGCACATACGGCATGACCGAGACGCTGTCGCACATCGCCCTGCGACGCCTGAGCGGTGCGCAAGCCAGCCAGTGGTATGAGCCTTTCGACGGAGTAAGTGTGACGACCAATGCTGAGGGATGTCTGGTGATAGACGCTCCTGCCGTATGCGCACAGCCACTCACTACCAACGACATTGCCGAAATAGCCCCCGACGGACGACGCTTCAGAATACGCGGACGCAAGGACAACGTGATTTGCAGCGGTGGCATAAAACTGCAGATAGAAGAGATGGAAGTCAAGCTGCGGCCATGCGTCAATGTGCCGTTTCTCATCACCAAACGCGCCGACCCGAAATTCGGCGAGACGGTGGTGATGATAGCCCAAACCGACAACCTCGACGCACTCGAAACAATCTGCAAGGAAAGGCTCAACAAGTACGAACTGCCGCACGATTTCATAGCCGTAGACAGCATTCCAACCACCGAAACGGGCAAGCCAGCACGTGCCAAGGCTATGGAAATAGCCCAAACACGCTAATTATCCTATTATAAAATGCAAAAAACGAGCACCCTTTCAGAATTATTTAGTAAATTTGCACGTGTATTATGCCACAATACATGCCCGACATTACACCTTATTATATATATAAGGTGCTGACGAATGCGTGTGTATGGCCAACCAAATAAAAGAAAAAAACAAAAAAACAGATATAATACGAATATGAACGTTTTAGAACTTAGTGAACAAGAGATTGTAAGAAGACAGAGCCTGCAGGAACTGCGCAACTTGGGCATCGACCCATATCCAGCAGCCGAGTTCCCAACCAACGCCTACTCAGAGGATATCAAGAACGAATTCAAGGACGAGGACGAGAAACGCGAGGTAGTCATTGCCGGACGTATGATGGGTCGTCGTGTAATGGGTAAGGCAAGCTTCGTGGAGCTTCAGGACTCAAAGGGCCGCATCCAGGTGTACATCACACGCGACGATATCTGCCCCGACGAGGACAAGGCTCTATACACTACTGTGTTCAAGCGTTTGATGGACATAGGCGACTTTATCGGTATCAAGGGCTATGTGTTCCGTACACAGACCGGCGAAATATCTGTACACGCACAGTCGCTCACCCTGCTCTCGAAGAGCTTGAAGCCGCTGCCTATCGTAAAGTATAAGGACGGAGTGGCTTACGACAAGTTTGACGACCCCGAGCTGCGTTTCCGTCAGCGCTACGTTGACCTCATCGTCAACGACGGCGTTAAGGATACATTCCTCCAGCGTGCCACAGTAGTGCGCACACTGCGCAAGGTGCTCGACGAGGCTGGATACACCGAGGTTGAGACTCCGACACTGCAGTCTATCGCAGGCGGTGCTTCGGCCCGCCCGTTCATCACCCATTTCAACGCTCTCGACCAGGATATGTACATGCGTATCGCTACCGAGCTTTATCTGAAGCGACTGATTGTAGGCGGTTTTGAGGGTGTGTACGAAATCGGCAAGAACTTCCGCAACGAGGGTATGGACCGCAACCACAACCCGGAGTTCACCTGTATGGAGCTGTACGTACAGTACAAGGACTACAACTGGATGATGTCGTTCACAGAGAAGCTTCTTGAGACCATCTGTATAGCCGTAAACGGCAAGCCAGAGCGTGAAGTTGACGGCAACATCATATCATTCAAGGCACCTTATCGTCGTCTGCCTATCCTCGACGCTATCAAGGAGAAGACCGGATTCGACTGCAACGGCAAGACCGAGGATGAAATCCGCGCATTCTGTCTGGAGAAGGGCATGGACGTAGACGAGACCATGGGCAAGGGCAAACTCATCGACGAGCTCTTCGGCGAGTTCTGTGAGGGCACCTTCATACAGCCTACATTCATCACCGACTACCCCGTTGAGATGTCGCCTCTGACAAAGATGCACCGCTCAAAGCCGGGTCTGACAGAGCGTTTCGAGCTTATGGTGAACGGCAAGGAGCTTGCCAACGCCTACTCGGAGCTTAACGACCCGATTGATCAGGAGGAGCGTTTCATCGACCAGATGAAGCTCGCCGACAAGGGCGACGACGAGGCTATGATCATCGATCAGGACTTCCTGCGCGCTCTTCAGTATGGTATGCCTCCTACATCGGGCATCGGCATCGGCATCGACCGCCTCGTGATGCTCATGACCGGCAAGACCTTCATCCAGGAAGTACTCTTCTTCCCGCAGATGAAGCCCGAAAAGAAGATGCCGCAGAGCACTATCAAGGAATGGGCAGAGATTGGTGTTCCCGAAGACTGGGCGTACGTTCTGCGCAAGGCAGGCTTCAACCTCATCTCAGACATCCGCGAACAGAAGGCACAGGGCTTGCAGCAGAAGATTGGAGAAATCAATAAGAAGTACAAGCTCGGCTACGAAAAACCTTCTGTTGACGACATCCAGAAGTGGATTGAAGCAGCAGCTAATGCTTCTACAAAAGAAGTTGCAGAATAAGCAAACTTATAGCAGGCTATGGCATATAGCTATAGCCTGCACAAACTGAGACTAAAAGAAACAGCAACTGTATCACATTTAGGATATGGCGATAATGCAATAACCTTATACAGTTGCTCTACAAACAAACAATTAACTATACACAAAGTGTTCTCTTGTGGAAAAATAGCTATTATTGGCGGCGGTAGCTGGGCTACTGCAATAGCCAAGATTGTGATAGGTCATACCCATCACATAGGTTGGTATATACGCCGTGACGACAGCATAGAGGAGTTCAAGCGCATCAGCCACAACCCGAATTATCTCACGAGTGTACACTTCAACACAGACGAGATATTCTTCTCGAGCGACATAAACCGCATCGTTGAGGCTTACGACACGCTTGTATTCGTGGTGCCGTCGCCATATCTGAAGAACCATCTCAAGAAACTCAAGACCCGACTGCGCGACAAATTCATCGTCACAGCCATCAAGGGACTCGTGCCCGACGACAACATTGCATGCTCCGAATTCTTCCACGAAGTGTACGATGTGCCCGACGAGAATCTCGCTTGCATCGGCGGACCGTCGCATGCAGAGGAGGTGGCACTCGAACGATTGTCGTACCTCACCGTGGGATGCGCCGACCAGGAGAAGGCGCAGGCCTTCTGCGAAGTGCTCGATTCTGAGTTTATCAAGACAAAGACCTCGTCCGACGTTATAGGCATCGAATACTCATCGGTGCTAAAGAACGTATATGCAATCGCATCAGGCATTTGCAGCGGACTGAAATATGGTGACAACTTTCAGGCGGTGCTCATATCGAACGCCGTTCAGGAAATGTCGCGATTCCTTACAGCCATAAATCCAATTGAACGCAGCGTATATGACTCGGTTTATCTGGGCGACTTGCTCGTGACCGGATACTCAAAGTTCTCGCGCAACCGCACCTTCGGAACAATGATAGGCAAAGGCTACAGCGTGAAGAGCGCACAGATAGAAATGGAAATGATAGCCGAGGGCTTCTTCGGAACCAAGTGTATGAAGGAGAAAAACCGCCACTACCATGTCAATATGCCAATACTCGACGCCGTATATAATATATTGTACGAGCGCATCAGCCCACAGATAGAAATAAAATTGCTCACCGACTCATTCAGATAACGAATAGTAACAATTTGAATCTATGGGACAGAGAGACGAAAAAGACAAAATGAAAACACGCAAGGAAAAACTTGCGGGCTATTTCTATGATTTGTCTAAACTAATATTTACAGCTATGGTACTTGGAGGAATGTCACCTTTAATAACCGGAGACTTTAATCCTATATACAATAGTTGTATGATTATTGTTGGATTGATTTCAACATATCTAACCGCCTATTTAGCAAATAGGATATTAAAATATTAATAATATGGAAGGATTAATAATAATTTTCACGTTAGTTATTTTTATTGTTGGTAGCATCCTCGCTTGGACCTACACCAAGAAAGGTGAGGAATGGCTGAAAAACCTCTAATATACAGAAAACTCAAATTATAATCATAAATATACAACAAAATGAAAAGTATCAGCTTAGACATTACAAAGACTGCCCAATTCCTCTCTGAGGGCGCAGTCAAAGCTTATGAACCCCAAGTTATAGCCGCCCAGCAGGCTTTGGAAAACGGCACCTGCCCTGGCAACGACTTCCTCGGATGGCTCCACCTTCCGTCGTCAATCACCCCAGAATTCATTGCCGAACTCCAGAGCGTTGCCAACACTCTTCGCGAGAAATGCGAGGTTGTTGTAGTTGCAGGTATTGGCGGTAGCTACCTTGGTGCTCGTGCCGTTATCGAGGCACTGGGCAACTCATTCGCTTGGCTCGTAGGCGACAAGAAGAATCCTACAGTCGTTTTCGCTGGTAATAACATCGGCGAGGATTATCTCGCTGAGCTCACTTCATATCTTAAGGACAAAAAGTTCGGTGTTATCAACATCTCTAAGTCAGGTACAACTACTGAGACTGCTCTCGCTTTCCGTCTTCTCAAGAAGCAGTGCGAAGACCAGCGTGGCAAGGAAGAGGCTAAGGACGTTATCGTTGCCATCACCGACGCTCACAAGGGTGCCGCTCGTGCAGCCGCAACTAAGGAAGGCTACAAGACATTTGTCATTCCTGACAACGTAGGTGGTCGCTTCTCTGTACTCACACCGGTTGGTTTGCTGCCTATCGCTGTTGCCGGATTCGACATCAAGGCACTCGTTGGTGGTGCTGCCGATATGGAGAAGGCTACTGGCAAGGACGTTCCGTTCGACCAGAATCCGGCTGCTATCTACGCTGCTGTACGCAACGCTCTCTATGCAGAATCAGGCAAGAAGATTGAGATTCTTGTTAACTATCAGCCCAAGCTCCACTACATGAGCGAGTGGTGGAAGCAGCTATACGGCGAGTCGGAGGGTAAGGACGGCAAGGGTATCTTCCCTGCTTCTTGCGATTTCACTACCGACCTTCACTCTATGGGTCAGTGGATTCAGGAAGGCGAGCGCACTATCTTCGAGACAGTAATCAGCATCGAGACTCCTGAGCACACCTTATTCTTCCCGCACGACGAAGAGAACCTCGACGGACTCAACTTCCTTGAGGGCAAGCGTGTAGACGAGGTTAACAAGATGGCAGAGCTTGGCACACGTCTGGCTCACGTCGATGGCGACGTACCTAACATCCGTCTCTCTGTACCGCAGCTCAACGAGTACTACCTCGGACAGATCATCTACTTCTTCGAGATTGCTTGCGGCATCAGCGGCAACATTCTCAGCGTTAACCCGTTCAACCAGCCTGGTGTTGAGGCATACAAGAAGAACATGTTCGCTCTGCTCAACAAGCCTGGCTATGAGGCTGAGAGCAAGGCTATCCAGGAGCGTCTTGCTGACGAGAAATAAGCACTATAATCTATAATGAAAAACGGACTGTGAAGAATGTAGCAGTCCGTTTTTTTTAGTGAAAAGGGAAAAGTGAAAAGGTAAAAATCCGATAGCTTTTAGGTAAAAATCCCTACCCTGCCCTTATTCCGCATAGGAAATAAGGCAAAAACAAAAGAATATAACCATTTAATATATGATTAAAGAAGCAATCCAACACTACAAACAGTCGCACGGATACAGCCAGTTTTCGCCCCGCTGCGTGCTGTTCGACATGGACGGCGTGCTCTACAACTCTATGCCCAACCACGCTGTGGCATGGCACGAAGCAATGAAGCAGTTTGGCATCCACTTCACTGCCGACGACTCGTATGCTACAGAGGGAGCGCGTGGCGTTGACACCATTCGCAAATATATGCTCGAACAGCAAGGCAAAGAGATTTCGAGCGAAGAAGCCCAACGCATGTACGACGTGAAGACGGAGATATTCCATCATATGCCGATAGCCGAAATATTCCCCGGAGTTATCGACATCATGCAGAAGATTAAGTCGGCAGGAATGACTATAGGTGTAGTGACGGGCAGCGGTCAGCGTCCGCTCATCAAGCGTCTGCTCAACGACTTCGACGGATTTCTTACCGAAGACCACATCGTTACGGCCTATGACGTAGAGCGAGGCAAACCAAACCCCGACCCTTACCTAATGGGACTGCGCAAGACGGGCAACAACAATCCGTGGCAAGGCATCGTAGTTGAGAATGCACCATTGGGCGTTCGTGCCGGTTCGGCAGCCAACTGCTTCACCATAGGCATCAATAGCGGTCCCCTGCCTGACTCAGCCCTTGCAGACAATGGTGCCGACATAGTGCTGCAACAGATGACTGATTTGTGCAACTTGTGGGATGAAATCTTGCAGAACATCGACTGATAGCTTATCACTTTTTACTATAAAAACTCCCTAAATTAATATTTTGCCTAACGCAAAATGTTAATTTAGGTCTCTAAGTGCATTATTTTTTGTACCTTTGCAGTTCAAAACTATCTAAGGTTGTATCTAAATCTTCTAGGTAGTATTTGATTTCACCACAATATAGAGTGCTTGTCAAACCTCTTAAAAAACAAGAAATGCAAACAAACAAGAAACAGGTGAGCGTGCTGTTTATGCTTTTCAGCGTGCTCTTTTGCGTTTGTCTGATTACGGCAAACGTGCTCGAGACAAAGCAACTTTCAATGGGACTGTTCAGCATAACCGGCGGACTGATAGTGTTCCCAATCTCTTACATCATCAACGACTGCGTATGCGAAGTGTGGGGATACGGCAAGGCGCGCCTGCTGATATGGCTCGGTTTCGCCATGAACTTCATCTTCGTAGCGTTCGGTGCGCTTTGCGACGCTCTGCCAGCAGCCCCTTACTGGCACAACGACGAAGGTTTTCATGCCATATTCGGTCTGGCTCCACGCATAGCCATGGCTTCATTTCTGGCTTTCCTCGTTGGTTCGTTTGTCAATGCCTACGTCATGAGCCGCATGAAGATACAGTCGGGCGGACGCAACTTCTCCGCACGTGCCATAATGAGTACGGTATATGGCGAGACAGCCGACTCATTTATCTTCTTCCCATTGGCACTCGGTGGCGTGGTGCCATTGAAGGAACTGCCCGTACTCATCGTCTCGCAAGTGATACTGAAGACTCTGTACGAGATACTGGTATTGCCCGTCACCATACGCGTAGTTAAGGCTGCGAAGCGCCATGAAGGCGAAGATGCATACGACAACGGCATGAACTACAGCATCTGGAAAGTATTCAGTCTGTAAAGACATTAACTTATTAGTGAGGCAATATAGACATATAAGCACGACAATCGAAACAAGTAAGGAGACAACCGCTTTGCTGTCGGTTGTCTCCTTTTTTGTTTAAGGATATCATATCACAGAAATACGAAACTTGTGTTATTAACTTAACGTATCAGAAAGAAATTCGTCAATATGCATAAATTTCTGTAACTTTGCACCAAACAAAATCAATTATAAAAATGGCATCAAATAATGAAAACCGACGCGACGAGGGTTTGCAGGCTCTCGGCGCAAAAACCAAATATCGTGACGACTACGCTCCCGAAGTGCTCGAATCGTTTGTCAACAAGCATCAGGGCAACGACTATTGGGTAAGATTCAACTGTCCCGAATTCACATCATTGTGTCCGATTACCGGACAGCCCGACTTTGCCGAGATACGCATCAGCTATGTGCCCGACGTACGAATGGTGGAGAGCAAGAGTCTGAAGCTTTATCTGTTCAGTTTCCGCAACCACGGCGACTTCCACGAGGACTGTGTCAACATCATTATGAAAGACCTCATAAAGCTGATGGACCCGAAATACATCGAAGTGACTGGCATTTTCACTCCGCGCGGAGGCATCAGCATCTGGCCGTACGCCAACTATGGCAAGCCCGGAACAAAATGGGAGAAACTGGCAGAAGAGCGTTTTGCCAAGCACGACATTTAAGAAAACAACGACTTAAAACACACAAATGGAAAACAAGAAGACATACACTTACGACGAAGCCTACAAGGCTTCACTCGAATACTTTGCCGGTGACGAACTGGCTGCGCGCGTATGGGTGAGCAAGTATGCTATGAAGGACAGCTTCGGCAACATCTACGAGCAGTCGCCCGAAGACATGCACTGGCGACTGGCACGTGAAATAGCACGCATCGAAAACAAATATCCCAACCCGATGAGCGAGCGTGAGGTGTTCGACCTGCTCGACCACTTCCGCTACATCATTCCTGCAGGCAGTCCGATGACGGGCATCGGCAACGACCACCAGATTGCTTCGCTCAGCAACTGCTTCGTTATAGGCATTGAAGGCGACGGTGATTCGTACGGAGCCATTATGCGTCTGGACGAAGAACAGGTTCAGCTGATGAAACGCCGTGGCGGTGTAGGCCACGACCTCTCGCAGATTCGCCCTAAGGGTTCGCCCGTTGCCAATTCGGCTCTTACCTCTACCGGACTCGTACCGTTTATGGAACGCTACAGCAACTCTACACGTGAGGTGGCACAGGACGGCCGTCGTGGTGCGCTGATGTTGTCTGTCAGTATCAAACACCCTGACAGCGAGGCGTTCATCGATGCCAAAATGACCGAAGGGAAGGTTACCGGAGCCAACGTGAGCGTAAAGATTGACGACCAGTTCATGCAGGCTGCCGTTGATGACAAGCCATACACACAGCAGTTCCCGATAGATTCAGACAATCCTATCATGAAGAAGGACATCTCAGCCAAGCAGCTTTGGGAGAAGATTGTACACAATGCATGGAAGAGCGCCGAGCCCGGTGTGCTGTTCTGGGACACCATTCTGCGCGAGAGTATTCCCGACTGCTATGCCGACCTCGGATTCCAAACCGTCAGCACCAACCCTTGCGGAGAGATTCCACTCTGCCCATACGACTCGTGCCGACTGCTTGCCATCAACCTCTACGCATACATCAAGAATCCGTTTACACCCGAGGCAAGCTTCGACTTCGACCTCTTCAAGGAGCACGTGGCTAAGGCTCAGCGCATCATGGACGACATTGTCGACCTGGAACTTGAGAAGATTGACCTCATAATGGATAAAATCAGCCACGACCCGCAATGCGACGACATCAAGCATGCCGAATATCATTTGTGGGAGAAGATTAAGGACAAGAGTTCGAAGGGACGTCGTACGGGTGTGGGCATAACGGCCGAAGGCGACATGCTTGCAGCCATGGGACTGCGCTACGGCACCGAAGAGGCTACAGCATTCAGCGTTGACGTTCATCGCACATTGGCTCTGACTGCCTACGCATCGTCAGTAAAGATGGCACAGGAGCGCGGAGCTTTCGCCATATTCGATGCCGAACGCGAGAAGAATAATCCCTTCCTGCTGCGCATAAAGGAGGCCGACCCTCAGCTCTACAGCGACATAATGACCTACGGACGTCGCAATATTGCGTGTCTCACCATAGCTCCTACCGGCACAACATCGCTCATGACGCAGACTACAAGCGGCATCGAGCCGGTGTTCATGCCCGTATACAAGCGTCGCCGTAAGGTAAATCCCAACGATGCTGACGCACATGTTGACTTCGTAGACGAAGTGGGCGACTCGTTCGAGGAGTACATCGTATATCACAAGAAGTTCCTCGAATGGATGCGCATCAACGGCATCGACACCGAGAAGCGCTACACTCAGGAAGAGATTGACGAACTTGTGGCACGCTCACCTTATTATAAAGCCACAGCCAATGATGTCGACTGGCTGATGAAGGTACGCATGCAGGGAGCCATACAGAAATGGGTGGACCACTCAATCAGCGTAACCGTCAACCTGCCCAACAACGTAGACGAGGCACTTGTCAACCGTCTGTACGTAGAGGCATGGCGCTCGGGATGCAAGGGATGCACCATCTACCGCGATGGATCGCGCTCGGGCGTGATGATAGCAGTAAGCAAGAAGGACAAGAAGAAGAAGAAGGCTGCCGCTCAGCCAGCCAACGACAAGGTTACGGCACTTGCCAACGTGCTTGCCGTAACGGAGACACGTCCGCGCGAACTGGAGTGCGACGTGGTGCGATTCCAGAACAACCGCGAGAAGTGGGTGGCTTTCGTCGGACTGCTCGACGGCTATCCTTACGAGATATTCACGGGTCTGCAGGACGATGAGGAGGGTATAGCTCTGCCCAAGACCGTCACCAAGGGACGCATCATCAAGCAGGTCAACGCAGACGGAACCAAGCGTTACGACTTCCAATTTGAAAACAAGCGCGGATACAAGACTACCGTCGAGGGACTCTCAGAGAAATTCAACCCCGAATACTGGAACTATGCCAAGCTCATCTCTGGCGTATTGCGCTACCGAATGCCTATCGACCACGTGATAAAACTCGTAGCTTCGCTTCAGCTCAACGACCAAAGCATCAACACATGGAAGAACGGTGTGGAGCGAGCCTTGAAGAAATACATAGCCGACGGCACCGCTGCCAAGGGTCAGGTTTGCCCCGTCTGCGGACAGGAAACGCTCGTTTATCAGGAGGGTTGTCTCATCTGCAAGAACTGCGGAGCCTCGCGCTGCGGATAACACAAAAAGGGACTGCTTGCAAAAGTAGTCCTTTTGCACTCCAAATGTAGTCCTTTTGCTCTCCAAAAGGGGTCCTTTTACAACGCCAAAGGGGCCCTTTTGCAATGCAAAAGGACTACATTTTTTTTTATAACCATATTTATGTAGCTAAGAACAAAGGCAAAAGTTTATGAAAACGCTAACAGAATCGTACATTCACATCGACGGAATACGCCTGCACGCACGCCACGGAGTGCTGCCTCAGGAACAGCTCACGGGCAACGACTATATAATAAATGTACGCGCGAGCTACGACATTTCGCGCGCAATGCAAACCGACGACGTAGCCGACACGCTCAACTACGCCGAGGTTTACAATATAATTAAGGAGGAGATGTCCGTTCCATCCAAACTCATAGAGCATGTGGCTGGCCGCATAGCCGACCGACTTATGGACAGCTACTCCCAAATTAGCTCGGTAATGCTACGCATAACCAAATGTAATCCGCCAATGGAGGCAGACTGCAACGGCGCTGGCGTGGAAATACTCGTAAAGAGAACAGAATAGAAAAGAAAAAAATAGGAGGTCATAGCCTCCTATTTTCATTTCTTTCGGAACTCACTCAGCACATCACAGTGACGGGTGTAGTCGTCGATAGCGTTG
>JAIJMN010000305.1:0-2116 GCA_022735715.1 Prevotella sp. | reverse complement strand
CCTACGGATACAAAACACGTGGACGAAACCTGTCCACATTGCAGCCGTAGGAAAAGCTGAGGAAAACGACAAGTAACGCCCACGCTATAGTGGACGCTTACTATTTGTCGGTATTCCTGCTCTTTATTGAAGTTTCCTACGTTCCAATGTGCATGACCGAATAGCAAACGCTAATTTAACCATCAAAAAAACAGAAATCAAACTCTTATGAGAAATCATTCTGACTGCAAAAGTACAAAATCTTTCAGAACAATCAGCATATACTGTTAACTTTTATTATCCATTTACTTCGTTTTCTTTGTTTTCCATCAAAAAAAACAGTCAACAAACAATTCACAATCGACAGCCATACACTTACCTCCACGTCAAGGTAATCATTACAGAAAAAGCCTCATTCTGCAATTTTGGGTTTTCTTAGACGCTATTTAATGAACATTTCCTTTGCCGTTTCGGCTTTTTTATATAATTTTGCGGACGAACCAAACAAGAAATTAGGGGTGCAGCATGGATTGTGCTGCTGAGATTATACCCGTAGAACCTGAAGCGGATAATGCCGCCGTAGGAAATATTTCTATCCTGTACAATCAACAAGTTGACAACAGTTGCATACAATTGCAGAGCGCATTTGCGGCAAACCCTTGCAACAGCCCCCATTTATGAAACGATAATTATGCAATACAGATGTGCCCTTACTATAGCCGGAAGCGACAGCGTAGGAGGTGCCGGCATACAGGCCGACATCAAGACAATGTCGGCTTTGGGAGCGTATGCAGCCTCAGCCATCACAGCCGTGACCGTGCAGAACACCCAGGGAGTGTACGGCATTGAAGCAATCCGACCCGAAATAGTGGGCGGACAGATTAGTGCCGTAATGGACGATATACACCCTACGGCTGTAAAAATAGGTATGGTGAACGATGCCGAGACCATTCACGCCATTGCCGAGACATTGGGCAAATACAAAGGCGTGGCTGTAATCATCGACCCAGTTATGGTTTCGACAAGCGGATGCCGACTGATGCAGGAGGATGCTCTGCAAGTGTTTCGCACCGAACTGATGCCTTTGGCTTCGCTCCTGACGCCCAACGTGCCCGAAGCCGAAATTCTGTCGGGCATAAAGATTGAAACGGTTGACGACATGGACCGTGCTGCCAACAAGATATGCAACGAAGCAGGATGCGCCGTTCTGGTAAAGGGCGGACATCTCGACGGCAACACCAAGACCGACATTCTTTATGCCGACGGACAGCGGGTGGAGACATACGAGGCGCTGACCGTAGAGACACGCAACACGCACGGAACGGGATGCACCCTGTCGTCTGCCATTACTGCCCATCTGGCCTTAGGCCATACGATGGCTGACGCCATAAGACTGGCAAAGACTTATTTATATAAGGCTCTTGAGGCTGGCAAGGACGTGGAGATAGGACGGGGACACGGACCCGTAAACCACTTCTTCAATCCTCACCCATACTACACTAAATAAACAATTCTGATGATACAATTCATAACTCATACCAACTCACGCTACGGCTATACCGACGGCGCACGCATGGCTCTGGAAGGCGGTTGCCGATGGATTCAACTACGCATGAAGGACGCTACCGACGACGAGGTGCGACCTATTGCTCACGAAATACGCAAGCTGTGCACCGAATACGATGCAAAGTTCATTCTCGACGACCGTGTGAACCTGGTCATTGAGACTGGTGCCGACGGCGTGCACCTTGGCAAGAACGATATGCCTGTAGACGAAGCGCGACGCGTGCTCGGTACACATTATATAATAGGTGGCACCGCCAACACGTTCGACGACATACAACGACTGGCCCGTCAAGGCGCCGACTACATAGGATGCGGCCCCTTCCGATTTACTACGACAAAGAAAAACCTCTCGCCTATTCTCGGACTTGAAGGCTATCAGCGCATAGTAAAGCAAATGCACGATGCCAATATCAATCTGCCGATTGTGGCGATTGGCGGTATTAAGGCGGAAGACATTCCTGCCATAATGCAGACTGGAGTGACGGGTATTGCTGTAAGCGGAGCTGTGCTGGATGCAGAGAATCCGGTGGAGGAAATGAAGAAGTTTAGCCAAAAAACTAAAGCCCTACCC
>JAIJMN010000304.1:0-2131 GCA_022735715.1 Prevotella sp. | reverse complement strand
TTACTCGTTATTGAAAACCTTATACGGGTCCATTTGCTGCATTTTCTTCTTTATGTTCTGCTCTATACCTTCGGCAGGTTGTGGAGCAGCCTGCAGCATCTCGTTGGCAGCAGCCTCATCGGCATTGGCACCCTCGTTGTTGCCCAACGCCTTGCGCACTTCGCTACGCTCTCTATAAGCATCTATTGAGAACGGATTGGCATCAATCACCTTACTATAGGCAATTTCTGCTTCCGCCATACATCCCTTGGCTTTCTCTACACGTGCCTTGAGCAGCAGCACGTCCTCATTGCCCTCAATACGTGCGCACAAAGTATCGGCATCCTCGGCTGCTTCTTCCACGTCACCACTCTCAAGCAGCAATTCGCCACGCAGCAATCGGGCTGCATCAAAATCAGCATTCAGCAACAATGCCTTGCTCAGCATCACCACAGCATTGGTCAAGTCGCCATGACCGCAGCACGCCTTGGCATAGAAGAAATAGACCTGAATGTTCTCGGCATCGAGCATCATTGCCTTCTCGCACACATCAGCCATAGCCGTATAATTCTCCATCATATACGCCACATCAGCCATGCGCAACAAAACTGCTATATTATCAGGACACTCTTCAGCCATCTTCTGCAACTGTTCGTAAGCCTGCGACAGATTGTCGGTGGCAATAAAAGCCTGCGACAGATAGTCGCGACACTCCAAATCAGCACCGTTCATGTCAATGGCCCTCAACAGACACTGGATGGCATAGTCGAACTGGCGCTCACGCAAAGCACGCACACCGTCATACTTCAGCACGTTGAAATCACGTGTCACGTCCTTCTTTACCTCTTCTGCCGGCTTACTCTTGCTGCCGAATAAAGCTTTGAATATATTCATTGTCGTTAGTGGATGTTATTATTAGGTTTACAATATGTGCCCTCAAAGGTAATATTTATCACGGATAACTCTCAATAATATTAAGGAAAATATCGTTAAAGTGTATGAAAACACCAATATTTTACACGCTTTATACGTAAATTTGTAGCAAACAAAGCATTAAGCAACTTACAGCAATGACAATATTAAGCATCATCAAAATCAATAGAGTGCTTGCCATCGTGGCACTCTTCTTAGCGATGGCATCAACATCGGCAGCCCAGGAAGTAAACACGAGCAGCAGCGCCCCATCGGCAAAGTTTGACGACTCTGCCCTACAGCGCATTATGCCCACACGCTACGGTGGACACTCGCACCAATGGCGTGAAGCAGAAGTAGCCGAACAGTCAGACCCTATCACAAACGATATTCATCAGGACTCGCTACACCTGCCGCGCATCAATCGCTACGGTCAGCCCGAAGCCATAGCACGCTATCCTGTGTGCTTCAGCGGATGGAACAGTTGGGCGCTACATCGTGGACTCAATGTGCAGCTCGGAGCCTCTGTATTTGCACAGTTTGGCAAGGGTGCCCATCACGGAGCGGGATTTCAGCAGGACATTGCCTTGATGTACGCCATGCCTGTCAACGACAAGCTGTCGATAGCCGTGGGCGGATATCTCAACAATGTCAACTTTGCAGGCGACAACTGGCGCGACGCAGGAGTGCAAGCCGTAATGGGCTATCGATTCAACGAGCATTGGGAGGCTTACGTTTACGGTCAGAAGACAATAACCAACAACATCTCCAACCGTCTGCGCTTCAGTCCCTACGGCGGCTACTACGGCTATGGTCCCGCTGGCTACGGAACATTAGGTGGCTTCAGCCGCAACTTCTACGGAATGCCTTCATATTCGCCTTACGACATCTGCAACTTCGGCGACCGCATCGGTGCAACCGTTCGCTACAACTTCAACAACAATCTGAGCATTGAAGTGTCGGTAGAGAACCGTTGGCTGCCGAGCAGATAAATTCTTTTTCTACATCTTAATTAATGAACGAAATAAAATATGATAAAAGATATAATGAATCACAACGCTGATGCCGCAGCGGGACTGAAAGAATTGGAGGTGCTGAAAAAGTATTTTCCACAGTGCTTCCATACTGATGGCGAATTTGATATAGAGGATTTCAAGGCTGCATTGCCTGAAGGTACTACTATCACCGACGAAACAAGCGGTTTCAACTGGTTGGGCAAGAACTACGCCCGTATGCTTAC
>JAIJMN010000042.1:0-14907 GCA_022735715.1 Prevotella sp. | reverse complement strand
GAGTGTAGCAACATCGTTTGCCGCAACTGTTACTTCGAGGGCAAATACCCGTTGTGGCACGTCAAGGGTTCGGACATACGCAACTGCTATTTCGCGCCCGGATCGCGTTCTGCCATTTGGTATTCGGACGACATGCACATGGAGGACTGCGTCATCAACGGTCCCAAATTCTTCCGCGAGATGAAGAACCTCTCGCTCAAGAACGTCACCATCAACGATGCCGACGAGACATTCTGGGGCATTGACGGGCTGACGCTTCAGAACGTGGTGCTGCACGAGGGCACATATCCATTCATGCACTGCCGCAACATCAAGGTTGACGGACTGCAGTCGGACGCCAAATACGTGTTCCAGTACTCGCGCGACATCGAGATACGCAACGCCAAGATTGACACCAAAGACTCGTTCTGGGAGGTTGACAACGTGACTGTGTACGACTCGGAGCTCAACGGCGAATTCTTAGGATGGCATTCGCGCGGACTGCGACTGGTCAACTGCCACATCTCGGGCGAGCAGCCGCTGTGTTACGCCAAGGACCTGGTGCTTGAGAACTGCACCTTCGACCCCGAATGCGACCGCGCCTTCGAATATTCCACCCTCCAGGCGGACATTCGCGGACACATCAAGAGCATAAAGAACCCCACATCGGGCAAAATCGTGGCTGACAGCATAGGCGAAGTGATAATCGACGAGAACATCAAGCAGCCTGCCGACTGCCAGATTCTGACACGCTAAGAAAGCCCCTTTATAGAACGTTAATATCAAAAATGTGCAATTTTGCCACTTTTTCATATCAAAAATGTGCAGTTTTGCCGAAAAAGGATATTAAGCGTGTGGATTGTATCTTGTTGACAAGATGAGCCGTTTCGTCAGTGTGGCAGATTGAAATGTAGTCCTTTTGCCTTCCAAATGTAGTCCTTTTGCCCTGTAAAAGGAGTCCTTTTGCACTCCAAAACGAGTCCTTTTACAGGGCAAAAGGACTACATTTTCAGAACACATCGAATTGAGTGGTATAAACGAACCGTAAAAAACAATGATTTATGACTGATTCATTACACAATACTACCGGCTGCGTGCCCTGCACCGACCAGCTTTTCACGAAGCCTACACAGCGCCGTGGCACCAACTCCTACAAGTGGGACTCGGCACCGTCTGCCGACGTCATACCCCTCTGGGTGGCAGACATGGACTTCGAGACCTATCCTGCCATAACCGAGGCGTTGCAGCGTCGCGTGGCTCACGGCATATTCGGATATACACGTGTGCCCGATGCCTACTACGAAGCGGTGTGCCGATGGTTTGCACTCCGTCACAACTGGCACTTCACTCCGTCCGACATCATATACACGTCGGGCGTAGTGCCCGCCATATCAGCCGTCATCAAGGCGCTCACGCTGCCGGGCGACCAGGTGATAGTGCAGGGTCCGGTGTACAACTGCTTCTATTCGAGCATACGCAACAACGGCTGCGAGATGGTGTCCAATGCCCTTATATATAATAAGGTGGAAATGCGCTACGAGATAGATTACGACGATCTGGACCGAAAACTCTCGCACGAGCGTGCCCGACTGCTCCTGCTCTGCAATCCGCACAACCCCGGCGGACGTGTGTGGACACGCTCCGAGCTGACGCGTGTGGCTGAGCTGTGCCGCAAGCACGGTGTGCGCGTGGTGTCGGACGAGATACACTGCGAGCTGACGCTACACGACTACAGCTACACTCCGTTCGGGTCGCTGCCCGACGAGCTGAGCTACGGCTCCATAACATGCTGTTCGCCCTCGAAGGCGTTCAACATAGCCGGTCTGCAGATAGCCAACATAGTGTGCCGCGACGCCCAAGTGCGCGAGCGCATCGACCGTGCCATCAACATCAACGAGGTGTGCGACGTCAATCCCTTTGGCGTTGAGGCGCTTATGGCAGCCTACACCGATGGGGGAGAGGAGTGGCTCGTTGCGCTACGCCGCTATCTCACAGCCAACTACGAGTGGCTCCGCCAATACATGTCAGAAGCCTTGCCCCACCTGCCCGTGATGCGTATGGAGGGTACATACTTGGCTTGGGTGGACTGCTCGGCAATAGGCGAGACATCCGAAGCGATAGAAGAGCGCCTGCTGCACAACCATAAGGTGTGGGTGAATGCAGGCAGCATGTACGGCAGCGAGGGCGAGCACTTCATACGCATCAATATGGCGTGCCCGCGCGAAAGACTCGAAGAGGGAGTGAAGCGGATAGTTGAAGGACTGGCAGATTGGAATAAAGATTAAGGGAAAAAGTTGCGGTTGCTAAAATAATTGTGTATTTTTGCATACGACAGTTAGCATCTTGACAAATTGAACTTTTAATAAAAGGAGGAATACACATGACAAAAGAAGAGAAGAAAGCCGACTTCTTACGTCGATTCAGAGCCTCAAGAGAACGTAAGGAAGAGTACCTTTCAAAAATAGAAATGCGTATGCGTGAGGACTATCGCATTCGCACAGGCAAAGAAGCAGAATCCTTCAACGTGCTGTAATGAACAGGCTTGACATACAAGGTAGGCATACGCTCGAAGGGCGCCAAGACCGCCAAGGAGTTTAATGCAACCGACAATATCGTAGGCTCGCGCATACTCTTCATGCCCGAAACCACCATCGACGCCAACGGCAACCGCGTAAAGGCGCTACTTGTCGGACTCAAGGTGAAGGAGGCTGCAAGATACGAGAGCCTCAAGTCGAAGGAGCCTGAAACCCAGAACCCGGGCGTGTAGCACCCTATACACCCATATATACACCACAGCTTTTGGCTGAACGAAACCGCCTGCTGGCATATTTTGAGCCGTCATTGACTGACAATACGGTGAAAAATATGGCCGGCAGGCATTTTTGTGAGAAAAATACTATAATTTTGCACGTTAGGGTGACACACTCCCGACGTAAAAGACAAGAAATAACAACAAGCAATCAGTATATGACAACAAAAGCTTTAAGGTGCGCATTGTGTCTTGTCGTCATGCTCTGCGTGGCGATGAGTGCCGGTGCTGTGCTCAAGGAGAAGAACCTCAAGTCGACACTCTCGGTGCTGCGTGCCGAGCTGGAAACATCGTTTGGCGAGCAGCGACAGAACATGGCGCGCTATGCCGCATACAATCAGCAGCAGCACAAGCAGATGATTTCACTCATGCAGCGCAGCGACCAGATTGCGCTGATGCTCTACTCGCAGAAGCAGGACTTCACATTCGACATGACATACGCATGCCATGAAGCCACCGAACTGTATCGCGAGTTCAGCAAGCGACGCATGCCTTACGACCGCATCATGAAGCGTATGGATGCCGAGATAGCACGCTATCAGTATCTTATGGAGACGCTGAGCAACATCCCACCGTCGCTCAAGATGCAGCAGGACATCAAGAACGGCAAGGCAAAGGCTCCGAAATACGTGCTCGACAAGAACGGAAAGCAGCGACAGCTGCCCTTCATGCTCGACGAGGCGGGTCAGGCCGACCGCAAGGCGTGCCTTGCCTACGCTACAGCTCTGTGTCGCAATCTCACCAATGTGCGCGCCTCGGTGCAGAAGGACAACGAGCACTACCAGCGCATATCGCAACGCCTCAAGAAGGTGAACGATTATGCCATGCAGCGATACAACGACATACAGCACAACATATTTGTCAATGGCGACCAGAACTATCTCGAGATACTCGGCTCGATGCCTATGTCGTACCATAACGCCAAGGCGGATGTGAGCGAGAAGTACAACACAGAGAAGGTGAAGACCGTCAACGGCACCGAACGCAAGGTCTACTCGCAGTGGCGCGGTCCGATAGTGATGGGTCTGTGCCTGTTTGTTCTGTTCTACATCATCGTGGCTGCCCTGCTGAGCAATGTGCTTGTGCGCTGGCTCGTGCCGCGACGCTTCCGCACCGAAAACTTCATGAAGAAGAAGGTGTGCCTCATTCTGTTCGTGGCGATGTTCATCTTCGCCGTGTCGGTGATGGTGGCGCGCTCGTTCATGTATCACAACTTCTTCCTCATGGCGTCGAAGCTGCTCATAGAGTACGCCTGGCTGCTGTGTGCCATCTTCTTCTCATTGCTTGTGCGCCTCACGGGCAATCAGATCAAGAGCGGATTCTGCATTTATACGCCCGTTATGCTCATGTCGTTCATCGTCATAACATTCCGTATAGTGTTCATCCCCAACAATCTCGTGGCGCTTATCTTCCCCCCTATACTGCTCGTGTTCACATTGTGGCAGTGGAACGTCATCACCCGACACAACGACAACATTCCGCGTTCCGACATATTCTATACGTGGATCTCGCTGCTCATGATGACATTCTCTACCGCATCGGCATTGTATGGCTACGTGCTGCTGTCGGTGCAGGTGCTGATATGGTGGATGTTCCAGCTCAGCTGCATCCAGACCATCACCTGCGTCTACGACATGCTCGGCGTGTACGAGCGCCGATGGCTCAGCCACCGCATCCACTCAGAGAAGGAAGCCGAGAAGGCGCGCAAGGGTTCGCTGCTCAGTGTCATCACCGTAAGCCATGGTGCGCACATCAACGTGACGTGGTTCTACGACTTCATATACATGGCACTGGTGCCTGTGCTGAGCGTGTTCTCGGTGCTGCTGTCGATATGGTGGGCAGCCAACGTGTTCGACCTGACCGACACGGTGTGGAAGATATTCCAGTTCGACTTCCTCAATGTGAGCGGAGTGGTGCAGCTGTCGATACTGAAGCTGGTGATGGTGGGCTCGCAGTTCTTCGTGTTCCGCTATCTCAACTATCTCATCAAGTCGCTCTATCATAAGTATCACCGCTCTAAGATAGTAGTCAACGGCAAGCCCAACTTCACCCTCGCCAACAACATCATAGCCATCTGCTGCTGGGGACTCTATGCCATCATAGCCATCAAGATGCTCAAGATACCGTCGACAGCCATCTCTGTGATATCGGCAGGATTGGCTACAGGTGTGGGCTTTGCAATGAAAGACCTGCTCGAGAACTTCTTCTACGGCATATCGCTTATGACAGGACGTGTGCGTGTGGGCGACTTCATAGAGTGTGACGGCATACGTGGCAAGGTGGACAGCATCACCTATCAGAGCACACAGGTGCTTACAGCCGACGGATGCGTCATTGCCTTCCTCAACAGTTCGCTATTCAGCAAGAACTTCAAGAACATCACCAAGAACCATTCGTACGAGATGGTGAAGGTGCCCGTGGGCATTGCCTACGGCTCAAACGTTGAAGAAGTAAGGCAGATGCTCGTTGCAGCCGTCAAGGCGCAGGCCCGAAAGAGTGCCGACGGACGCGACGTCATAGACCTGAAGAAGCCCGTGAGCGTAGTGTTCGATGAGTTTGGCGACAACTCAGTCAATCTGTTTGTCACCTACTGGGTGCTCGTGGAGGAGAAGTTCGGAATGACCGGACAGGTGAAGGAGGCTATATACAACACGCTCAACGAGCATCATATAGAGATACCCTTCCCACAGCGCGACATACATATTATAAATTAGGAGTTAGGAATTGGTTGCCTGCGGCAATTTTGAATTTTGAGTTTTGAATTTTGAATTATTCTCGGCAGCGTTTGCATTTTTGAATTAAGAATTTTAAAAAATATAGTTTTATGGTAATGAAGAATTTTAAGATTGTATTAGTAATGGCACTTATGTGCCTGTTCGCATCAAGCGTCAAGGCTCAGAGCATTGGCGACATCCTTAAGGGAGTCGTAGGCAGTGTAGTAGGCGACAAGATGACAAGCGAGTCGTCGATCAAGGGCACATGGAAGTATTCTGCTCCGGCTTGCGAATTTGAGAGCAGCAGCGTGCTGGCTCAGGCAGGAGGCAGTGCCATAGCCACAAAGATGGAGAACAAGGTGGCTCCGATACTCAAGAAGATGGGTGTCAACGGCATCGTGTACACATTCGACGGCAATGGCAACTACACATCGAAGATAAAGAAGCGCGTGACAAAGGGTATCTACACCTTCGACAAGACCAACAAGACCATCACGTTCACTCCTACCTATGGCAAGGCGTACACCGCCTACGTGTCTACACAAGGCTCTACAATGACGCTTACATTCAATTCTGACAAGCTCATGACAGTGCTGAAGACCATCAGCAACTCTACTGCCGGACTCAGCACAAGCGCTTCTGTAATCAATTCGATTATAAAGAATTACGACGGAATGCGCCTGGGATTTGAACTCAAGAAATAATACCAGGAATGCAAAACGACGAACTTGGCGTGCTGAGACGCCGATACGTGCGCTATCTCAGACTCGAACGCGGCTACTCCGACAATACGGTGGAGGCGTACACGCACGACATCGACTATCTGCTCAACTATCTGCGCAACGAAAAACTGAAAGTGGAGGACGTGAAACTCGAACATCTTCAGAACTTTGCTGCCGTGATATACGAGTTCGGCATCGCTTCGTCGTCGCAGGCAAGAATACTTTGTGGGGTGAGGTCGTTCTTCAAGTATCTCGTTATTGACCGCATACTGAAGGACGACCCGTCCGAACTGCTCGAAGCACCCAGCGTAGGCGAACACCTGCCCGAGGTGCTTTCTACCGAAGAAGTTGACCGCATGGAGGCTGCCATCGACCTCTCAAAATGGGAGGGACAGCGCAACAGGGCAATCATCGAAGTGCTCTTCTCGTGCGGACTGCGCGTGTCAGAACTCGTCAACCTTAAGTTCAACGACGTGTTTGAACGCGAGAAGTTTCTGCGCATAATAGGCAAGGGCGACAAGGAGAGGCTCGTGCCCATATCCGATGCAGCCCTGCACGAAATCAAATTGTGGCTCTACGACCGCAATCTGATGAACGTCAAGCCCGGCGAACAGGACTATGTGTTCCTCAACAGGCGCGGAGCCCACCTCACACGCACCATGATACTGATAATGATCAAGCGCACTGCCGACGACGCAGGCATAACCAAGACGGTGTCGCCGCATACGCTGCGCCACTCGTTTGCTACCGAACTGCTCAAGGGAGGTGCCGACCTTAGGGCGATACAGGAAATGCTGGGCCACGAGAACATTAAGACAACGCAAATCTATACTCACATCGACATAACCACACTGCGCGAGGAAATACTCACACATCACCCGCGTAACAAAAGAAAAAACACCCGTGAATAATTAATTAAAACTAAGAAACGTAGCTTTTCCGCAGCTTAATGCTTGTATATCAAACTAATGTGTTACTTTTGCACGTCCGCTTAATGGTATGCGTACTAAATCGAACTATTATAAAACTAAATAAATATTTCATGAAACTCAGAAAACTATTGGTTGCCGTCCTCGCCGTGTTTGCAGGACTTGCCCAGGCACAACAGATGCCGCCGATACCCAATGATCCTGACGTACGTGTAGGAAAACTGGATAACGGACTGACCTACTACATCCGTCACAACAACTGGCCTGAGAACCGAGCCGACTTCTACATCGCTCAGAAGGTGGGCTCTATTCAGGAAGAAGAGAGCCAGCGCGGATTGGCACACTTCCTTGAGCACATGTGCTTTAATGGTACAAAGCACTTCCCGGGCAATGAAGTGATTCGCTATTGCGAGAGCATCGGTGTGAAGTTCGGAGGCGACCTCAACGCTTATACTTCTATAGACCAGACCGTTTACAATATATCTAACGTTCCTACAGCACGCCAGTCGGCTCTCGACTCATGCCTGCTTATCCTCAGCGACTGGTCGAACGCCCTGCTGCTCGACCCCAAGGAGATTGACGAGGAGCGCGGAGTTATCCACGAGGAGTGGCGTCTGCGCACCAGCGCTTCTAACCGTATGTTCGAGCGCAACTTGCCCAAACTCTACCCAGGATCGAAGTATGGCGAACGCTTCCCTATCGGACTCATGTCGGTAATCGACAACTTCAAGCCGAAGGAATTGCGCGACTACTACGAGAAGTGGTATCATCCCAACAATCAGGCCATCATCGTTGTAGGTAACGTAGACGTTGACTACACCGAGAAGAAGATCAAGGAACTCTTCGGCTCGTTCAAGAATCCTGCCAACATCGCACCCGTCGTTGACGAGCAGGTGCCCGACAACGCTCAGCCTATCGTCATCATCGACAAGGACAAGGAGCAGACTACCAATATGGTGCAGTACATGGTGAAGCACGATGTCTATCCCGACTCGCTGAAGCACGACATGAACTACATCGTCCACGACTACGCCAAGAGTGCTGCAGTGAGCCTGCTCAACTACCGTATGTATGAGAATGGACTCGACGCCAACTGTCCGTACGTGTCGGCAAGTGCAAGCGACGGACAGTATATCTTTGCCAAGACAAAGGATGCTTTCAGCATATCTGTAGCACCTAAGGAATTGAAGGATATGGCTGTGAGCCTCAAAGCTGCCTACACCGAGGCACTGCGTGCAGCCAAGTTCGGATTTACCGCTACTGAGTTGGCACGCTTCAAGGAGAACTATCTCAGCCAGCTCGACCGCGCATACAGCGCTAAGGACAAGCGTACCAACGCCGCTCTGTACGCTCCGCTGCTCGGCAACTTCCTCTCTAACGAGCCTATGCCGTCAATCGAATTCACCTATCCTGTCATGAAGCAGGTTGTGAATGCCATCTCAGTGGATGTCATCAACAAGATGATGAAGGAAATGTTGCCCGAGAACGATAGCAACACCGTAATCATTTCGTTCTGCAACGAGGCTGAGGGCAATGTCTATCCTACAGAGGCTCAGCTCCTCGGTGCTATCAAGGATGCACGTTCGGCTGAAATCACAGCTTACGTTGACAACGTGAAGAACGAACCGCTCATCGCCAAGATGCCTAAGCCAGGCAAGATAAAGAGCGAGAAGAAGAGCGACAAGTTCGGATATACTATACTCACACTCTCTAACGGTGCTACTGTAATTCTTAAGAAGACCGACTACAAGAAGGATCAGGTTATCATGAGCGCACGCGGCATCGGCGGCACAACTCTCTATGGTCCGAAGGACTATACCAACCTGCAGGTGTTCGACGCAGTTATAGGTGGTAGCGGACTCGGAGCTTTCTCGTCAACCGACCTTTCAAAGGCTTTGGCTGGAAAGATAGCCAACTTCGACATCAGTCTTGGTTCGGAGCTGTACACTACAGCATCGGGCGCTTCTACACCTAAGGACGTTGAAACAATGATGCAGCTTCTGTATCTCTACTTCACTGACATCACCAAAGACCAGAAGACATTCGACAGCTTCCTGACACAGATGGAAGTGAAGCTCAAGAACCGCTCGCTCGACCCCGAGACAGCGCTCAGCGACTCGCTCAATGCAACTATCTACAACCACAACCCACGCTTGGAGCCGCTCACCATCGAGCGTATAAAGGACATCAATTACGACCGTATCCTCCAGATAGCAAAGGAACGTACAGCCAACGCCAAGGCCTGGACATTCACCATTATCGGCAATTTCGACGAGGCTACAATACGTCCGCTCATCTGCCAGTATATCGGTGCCCTGCCTTCAGCAGGCAAGATCGTGGCAAGCAAGCGTGAGGTTAAGCCCGTGACAGGCGTTGTGGAGAACATCTTCAAGCGCAAGCAGGAGACTCCGAAGTCGACAGCCTACATGATGTGGCACAACACTACTATGCCGTACAACACAAAGAACGCTCTCTGTGCAAGCATCGCCGGACAGATTCTTTCAATGGAATATCTCGACAAGATTCGCGAGAAGGAGAGTGCAGCATACTCGGTTGGCGCCAACGGCGGATGCTCGGTAGGCAAGGACAACTATCGTATGTTCCAGATCTTCGCTTACTGTCCGATGAAGCCTGAGAAGAAAGAGGTGGCTATGCGCATCATGAACGATGAAGTGAAGAACCTCGCCAATACTTGCGACGCTGCCAAGCTGGCTAAGTGCAAGGAGTATATGATCAAGTCATATCACGACTCGCAGAAGAGTAACGGCTACTGGCTCAGCATAATCAATCAGTATCAGCAGCTCGGAATCGACCAGTACACCGACTATCTGAAGACTCTTGAGTCGCTCACACCGCAGGATATCTGCAACTATATGAAGGAATTCAACAAGTCGGGCAACCACATCACCGTGGCAATGCTGCCCGAGGAGTAATCCCAGACGGATTTCAAACGCAAAATAACGTAATATTAGTGGACTGCAAGCATTTTATCTGCTTGCAGTCCTTTTTTTGAGTTATGCCAACACTGCAAAAACACTAAACAACCTTAAAAATAAGACTATTAATCAATAAATTGCATAATTATAAAGACAAAAGAAGTTCTATTTGGAGAATTCTGATTAATTTTGCAGCTAAAAATAATAAGTTAGAGTATAATGAAAAGTAAGTTCGCAGCTTTTACACTGCTTCTCGCAACAGTTTTTTTGATGGCTTCATGCCTTGAAAGCAACGACGATTACACATACACAGACGATTGTGCAATCTCAAGTTTCTCTGTCACGACAGCTAAACAGAAAACATTTGTGAAGACTAAAGACGGTCTGCGCGACAGTCTCGTTGTGAAAGAACTGAGTTTGAGTAGCTATAAGTTCTATATAGACCAGATAAACGGCAAAGTGTATAACCCCGATTCGCTGCCGTGTGGAGTCAATGTAAAGAAACTGTTGTGCTCGGTGTCGAACAGTTCTTCGGGACTTGTGGTGATAAAGAGCACTACAAGCGACTCGCTGACCTACTTCAATTCTACCGATTCGACCGACTTCTCAGTCGATCGCGAGGTGCAGGTGATCAGCAACTCGGGCCTTTCAGTGAAGAAATACACCGTACATGTGAACGTGCATAAGGAACAAGCCGACTCGTTCGCATGGCATGCCACGCCTATATGTGCCGAATTGAAGAACTTGCAGGCTATAAAGACAGCTGCTGTCAACGGAAAACTGTTGCTGCTCGGTAATGACGGTAACGCAACTCTCGTATATTCTAATGACGGAACACAATGGACGAAGTGTGAAACCAATCTCGGACACGCACTCGCAGCCGATGCTTACAAGAGTGTTGTTGTCAAGGACGACTACGTTTACATCAGCGATGGTGGCAACATCGTACGCACTAACGACGGCAAGACATGGAACACCATGGGCGAAGCTACTGGTGTGACACGCCTTGTGGCTGCAAGCCGATTCAGCCTGTACGGCTATAGCGCTGACGGACGACTCATGACTTCTAAGGACAACGGCGCATCATGGACTGTGGCCGAAATAGATGACGAACTCTCGCTTATGCCTTACGGCGAGACTACTTATGCAAGTGTCGAAATAGACGGCTATGCCAAGACCGACCGCGTTATGCTCTTCGGAACCCGCGATGCTTCTGTATATCCCAATGACAAGTACCTCACCATCTGGGGCAAGATTGATGAGGCTTCCGACAACAGCGAAAACCAGCCGTGGGCATACTACGGAGTGGCTGCCGACAACACACATGCAGCACCCGTACTCAGTGGTATTAGCGCCGTAGCATACGATAATGGCGTGTACATGATGGGTCAGGTAGAAGGCAAGGCACCTAAGTTCTACAAGTCATTGGACAACGGTATCACATGGCGCGAGGATACAGCTACAGTGGTTTTACCCACCGATTTCAACGAAAACGTAGCCGGTGCCATCACTACAAAGGGCACATATGCTCTGACCGTAGACAAGAACAAGAGTCTCTGGCTTGTCAATGCACGCAACGGTATGACCTGGCGTGGACGCATCAACCGCCTCGGTTGGGCTAAGGAGCAGACCTCTTTTGAGGAGTAATATACATTATATATATAAGTATGATTAAAAACCTTGTTATTTCACTCGCTTGTGTCATTCCCTCAATGTGTCTGGCACAATCCGACTATCAATACCGTATGGAGATAGGAGCGGGCGTAGGCGTAGTGACATATCAAGGTGATTTTGGTGGAAGCCTTACCAAAAACATGCAGCCAATGGCTTCGGTGGTGTTGCGACGGGTTTTTAATCCGTATATGGCGTTGAAGTTTTCGGCTGCTTACGGTAAACTTAAAGGCTCGTCTGCCGATTCCAATACATATTATCCCGACTACGTCACGTCGCCATACAAGTTCAACAAGACTCTTGTTGATGCCGGTGTGACCTACGAATACAACTTCTGGCCATACGGAACGGGGCAGGACTATCGCGGAGCCAAGCACTTTACGCCGTTCATCTTTGCCGGACTGGGTGCTACATACGCCGGAGGCGAAGGCAACAGCGCCTTTACTGCTAATGTGCCGATAGGACTTGGCGTGAAATACAAGGCTGGCAAGAGGCTGAATGTAGCTTTGGAATGGGCAGAACACTTCTCTATGAGCGATAAACTTGACGGCGTGAAAGATCCATACGGCATAAAAAGCAGCGGACTATTCAAGAATACCGACTGCTATTCGGCAATACAACTCACGCTGACATACAGCTTTATGCCGAAATGCCGAACATGTCATAACGAAGACGATTAAACAATAAGCAACAATGACCAATCAACTCGATAATAACAATATCCCACAACACATTGCCATAATAATGGACGGTAATGGACGATGGGCTACCGAACGCGGTAAACCGAGAAGCTATGGACACCAGGCTGGTGTCGAAACCGTTAGACGAATCACTTCGGAGTGTACTCGACTTGGTGTGAAATACCTCACTCTCTACACCTTCTCTACCGAGAACTGGAACCGTCCTGAGACTGAGATAGCTGCTCTTATGGGGCTTGTCTTGTCGTCGCTCGAGGATGAGATATTCATGAAGAACAACGTTCGTTTCAAGGTGATTGGCGACATCGAACGTTTGCCAGTTGAAGTGCAGCGCAAACTTCAGGAAACAATAGACCATACTGCCGGCAACACAACCATGACTATGGTGGTGGCTTTGAGCTATTCGTCAAGATGGGAGATAACAAAGGCAATGAAGGTTATTGCAAAGAAGGTGCTTGACGGACAACTGTCTGTCGACGACATCACCGAAGACACAGTATCGCAAAGCCTCACAACGGCTTCAATTCCCGACCCCGACCTGCTTATACGTACTGGAGGTGAGCTGCGAATCAGCAACTATCTGTTGTGGCAGATAGCCTACTCAGAACTCTATTTCTGCGATACTTTCTGGCCCGACTTCAACGAAGCCGACCTTCATAAGGCCATTGCCGACTACCAGCATCGCCAACGCCGCTTCGGAAAGACCGGCAAACAGGTGGAAGCAGAAGAAAGCAAGTAATGAGCAAACGTCCAGGATTAACAAGATAAAAACAATAAGAAGACAATGAATATAAGAAAGGTGTTGACCACACTCTGCATCATTGCATGCAGCATCATCGCAAAGGCGCAGGACAAAATCGTATACCCGGACATATCCTATGCCGGAACTCCGCGCACAGTACAGATTGCGGGCATCGCAGTTACTGGCGCTGAAGACTACGAGGATTATATGCTTACGGGCATATCAGGACTGTCTATCGGACAGGAGATTCAACTGCCAGGCGACGAGATTACCGACGCTGTGAAGCATTACTGGAAGTATGGCCTGTTCTCGGATGTGTCTATCTCGGTAGATTCGCTCATACACGACAAGGCTTATCTGCACATTCATCTGCAGATGCGTCCACGTGTGTCAACCATCAATTACATTGGTCTGAAAAAGTCGGAGCGCACCGACATGGAGGAGAAGCTCGGATTGCTCAAGGGAGCACAGATTACGCCCAACATGATCGACCGTGCCAAGATTCTTGCCAAGAAATACTTCGACGACAAGGGTTTCAAGAATGCCGACATACAGGTGGTGCAGCGCGACGACGTTACGCAGAAAAACCACGTCATCCTTGATGTAATCATCGACAAGAAGGAGAAGATGAAGGTTCGTACCATCACCATTGAGGGCAATGAAGCCTTGCGAGCTGGCCAGATAAAGGGTGGCCTGTTCAAGAAGGGTGCGTTCTCCAAGACTCACGAGGCGGGCAAATTGTCATCGTTCCTCAAGTCGAAGAAGTTCACTCCCGAGCGTTGGAAGGCCGACAAGCAGAAGCTTATCGACAAGTATAACGAGCATGGCTACCGCGATGCTGTAATCTTGAGCGACAGCGTATGGAACGTTGACGACAAGCATGTAAGCATTAATATAAAGGTAGACGAAGGCAAGAAGTACTTTGTACGAAACATAACATGGGTGGGCAACACTGTTTACAGCTCTGATTATCTTGCTTCCGTACTCGGCATGAAGAAGGGCGATGTTTACAACCAGAAGCTTATGAACAAGCGTCTGACCGAAGACGAGGACGCCGTGGGCAACAACTACTGGAACAACGGATACCTATTCTACTCGCTTCATCCTACAGAGATAAACATCGTAGGCGACTCTATCGACCTTGAGATGCGTATCTTCGAGGGTCCGCAGGCCCACATCAACCATGTACGCATCAACGGTAACGACCGTCTGTACGAGAATGTAGTGCGTCGTGAGCTGCGTACAAAGCCGGGCGACCTCTTCTCGAAGGAGGCATTGCAGCGTTCGGCACGTGAGATTGCATCAATGGGACACTTCGATCCGGAGAAGGTTAATCCGCAGCCGGT
The DNA here is from genome assembly GCA_022735715.1 of Prevotella sp. Taxonomy (GTDB): domain Bacteria; phylum Bacteroidota; class Bacteroidia; order Bacteroidales; family Bacteroidaceae; genus Prevotella. Next base: position 361 of record JAIJMN010000042.1, on the reverse strand, counting down.
GCCCGATCCAGAGAACGGAACGGTTGATATCAACTACGATCTTGAGCAGAAGTCGAACGACCAGATTGAGTTCTCGCTCGGATGGGGACAGACTGGTGTAATCGGACGAATCGGACTCAAGCTCAACAATTTCTCGATGCGCAACCTCTTCAACAAGAACAAGGAGCATCGTGGAATCATGCCAATCGGCGACGGTGAGGTTCTCTCAATCGGAGCGCAGACCAATGGTTCATACTATCAGTCGTACAACACCTCTTATTCGACCAACTGGTTTGGAGGCAAGCGACCGATACAGTTCTCAGTAGGAGCCTACTTCTCTAAGCAGACCGCCGTTTCGAGCAACTACTACAACAGTGGTTAC
>JAIJMN010000303.1:0-2181 GCA_022735715.1 Prevotella sp. | reverse complement strand
AGTATCGTGATATAAAGAACTGTTGCGTGCCTTGATACGGTCGTATCATGCCTTGATATGACCGTATTGTGTCTTGAAATAATCGTATCATGCCATGATACGAAGTTTTTTATGACTTCTATAACCTCACAATAGGAGTCGATTTTTGGGGTCTTGTCTGCAAGACTTCCTTACTCTTGTAAAATAGCGTCAATACCTTCCATAATGTTTATATTTTGTAGATTTTATACATTGATTAGAATTTTAATTTAGACTTGTTGAATTATCACAATACAAATTGTATATAAAATACACGAAGATATCTGCCTCTACCATTAGCGCAGGCGACCAGAACTACAACTAAAATCCATATAAAAAAGAATTCCATATAGCAGACGATTTAATTATTTCAACACAAATATACGAAAGGTATAGTTCTTTCTATTCCATGACATGGAATGGAACTTTCAAGAGCTTTGTTAAACAATAATTATAATTATATTTTCCTTAGCATCTCGTTTTTCTTTTTGTAATCTTTCTGTTTCACGTCTGATTTCTTGTATTTTTTACTCATATTCCATCCTCATTATCTCATCAGACCCACTACTACATCTAAAGCCACCGCTACAACCTTTTGCAATGGCGACTGTTAATAGCATTAGCAAATAGAAAAGAAATATGATGTAGAACATATAGCAGACGTTTTTGTTATAACATCGCAAATATACAAAAAGTATTTATGGTGGCAAAGTTTTTTTATATCAATAATAGGCAATACATTATAAAGTTTCATTATTTTTTAGTATTGTACATTCGTTGGAATTTCAGTTCCTTTGTAGTCTGAAAATGATGATAGCATTATGAAATTGAAATGGAGAAAACAACATAAATGGTTGGGGATTGGCATGAGCTTTTTCATGCTGATGTTCTGCGTGTCAGGTCTTCTGCTTAATCATCGTTCACTCATTAAGGATGTGAACGTGAGCAGGAAGTATCTGCCAAGCCGTTATGAGTATCGCAAATGGAATGGCGGTTTGCTAAGAGGAACGCTCGATCTTGACAAAGCCCTTGTAGAAGACTCGTTGACTATGAAGGCTTCTTCTCATCGTCTGTTGCTTTACGGCAATGGAGGAATATGGCTCTCCGATAATAAGGCTTCGTGCTTCAAGGATTTCAATGACGGATTGCCTATAGGCGCTGACTATCGTCAGATAAGAAATGTAATAAAGGCAGCAAATGGCAGTCTATGGGCGGTTTCTCCATTCGGAATATACCGATATGGAGTGCATGGCAAATGGAATGAGGTGAAGATGCCGTTGGAAGACGACGAAAAGTTGACCGATATAGCTTCGCATGGCGACACTCTTGTGGTGCTTAGCCGTTCCTTTGCTTTCGTGTCGCTCCCTCCATATACAACATTCAAGCGCATGCAACTTTCTGCTCCAAAGAATTATGAAGGCAAGGTAACGGTGTTCCGTACTGTTTGGTTGCTTCATAGCGGAGAATTGTTTGGCATGGCAGGAAAACTTGTGGTTGATGCCATTGCTGTAATCCTGGTGTTGCTCTGCATTACTGGTATAATTATATGGTTGCGACCGAAACATAGAGTCCTGATGCAACAATCGTTTCGTCTGCATGACAGAATAGGGCGTTATACTATCATTCTCACATTGCTGATAGCTCTGACGGGTTGGTGTCTTCGTCCTCCTGTGATGATAGCCTTGGTCTTGAACAAGATACCGGCACTTCCTGGAACAACTCTAAAGAGCGAAAATCCATGGCACGACAAGCTCCGTATGATTCGGTATGATGACAGTTGTCACGACTGGCTTCTGTCAACGTCAGAAGGGTTTTATTCCCTGAATATGTCAAATGCAAAGGTGAAAGCACTCGCTTCAGCTCCTCCCGTAAGCGTGATGGGGTTGAATGTGTTGCAGAAGGACGTGAAAGGCAGATGGCTTTGCGGTTCGTTTAGCGGTTTGTATGTTTGGGACAGACATCAAGCTAAGGCTTTCGATTACTTTACGGGTGAGTCTGCACCGAAGAAAGCAGGCGCTCCGTTTGGAAAGAAGGCTATTGCCGGTATGAGTCAGGACTTTTCCGTTCCGGTAATAGCGGAATATAACGAAGGAACGACATTCTGCCCTCAACCTGCAAGTATGAACCAACTGCCTATGTCGCTATGGAATGTGGCATTGGAGG
>JAIJMN010000001.1:0-51732 GCA_022735715.1 Prevotella sp. | reverse complement strand
AGGCTCTTTTTTGTAGAAAAACAAAAACTCGTTGTACATCCACACAAGATCGTACAACGAGTTTTTTTATTTATATTGGGAGTTTTGACACGCCCTCTTCGCCTTTCTTATACAAACCTAAAAATTCAAAATTGAACAATTCAAAATGCGCATAGCGCACAATTCAAAACTCAAAAACTCCCATTATCTTCCACTCGGAAGCACAAACCAACCGCCACCGCCACGGAAGAACTTGCAACCTAAGTACAGCGTATCGAAGGCATCCGTGAAGTCGGTACGTTGCTGCAGGGGCAGCGTGTCCTCGCTCTCCGGCTTCTTCTCCTGGCTCTTGTCTTTATGGAATCCCTTGTAAGAAATCTGTACATCACATAGCTGCATGGCTATGATAAGGTCGGGATTGTTCACCTGGTTAATGCGGATGGCAGGGTAGGAGAGGTGAGCCAAGCCGTCGTTGATAATCTTGTGCTTCACCTCGTGCTTCTCCGGTGCGCCCATGTCGATGGCCGTCACGTTCCAACCTCGCTTCTCTAATTCTGCAATCACGGTCATATAGAATCGCTCGTCCGACGAAGCGTAGGATGCGCCCTGCTTGGCTGTGGCATCATAAAAGTATGTCACGTCGCGGTTGATGGCTCGCTTCGGTGCGTAATAATCAGAAAAGTCGGCTATCAACTCACGCAGTTTGCGCTCGTTCTTCACATAGAAACTCTTGATGACGTTCAGACATTCCATGCCGTCACGCTCGTACATCTGACCCACCACCAAGGTATTGATGTTGGCATTGTAGTCGAGGGCTATATATAGAGGTAGGGAGTTGATGCAGTCGGAGTCCATGCGTGAGTCGTTGCGCTCGCTCAATTCCTTGAAGTCTGGTTGATAACTCTCGCTTGTGACGCGCTTGCCGCCGATGATACCCGTTACTTTTTTTGTGCTAAAAATTGCTTGATTTAAAATATCCTCATCTGGAATATACCCGTGAACATGGTCGATGTCGAGATTAGAGTAAAAGCCATCGTTTGTAATCTTTACTTTGATGTTGAGGATTGAAATTGCGAAGGTCATGGGTGGAAGATCGCGGCGCATCTGCCTTATGTAATCCTCACCCAAAACGTCCACATTGTCGAGGGATGAAGCACGTCGCACACAGAAAGCCACTCGGCGCAGCTCTCGCAGATAACCGTCCGTGAACTTCTTTGAGCGCAGGAACATCTGCATCTCGAAATCCTCTTCCGGCGTGATAAGGTATTCGTAATCGTAAATCAGTTCGGCATCCTCCTGCGGAATGAGCTTGTAGTTGACAGCCATCTCTACCATGCCTTTTGTGACGTGTTGGCCATGGTTGGGCATTATCTTGAACTGCCCCTCATGCTTCATCATCTTCAGAGCCACGGCACGGATCATCGTGCGCAGCTCCTTCGGCACTACATGAACCGAGTGATTGGTCTTCTTGGCGTTATACAGCAGGTCGTTGTAGCGTATCACCTTGTTGGCGTAATCCTCTAACTGCTTCTGTACCCATCTGTAGGTCTTGCCCTTGAACGGACCTGTCTCAACGGTTAAGTCTAACTTCTCCTCCTCTTTTTCGAGCCACGACCCTTTGGCTGTGAGCGCAGCGTCTGAGAGAAAGCGTGTACTTTTATACATCGGGTTGTAGTCGGAGAAGTTGATGTCGCCCAACGGATGCGTCTGTCCCGAAAGAGCCGGCATCAACTCGTCAGTCACCTTCTTTAGCGGAAAGAACCTCGCCTCGTCGCCCACAAGAGCACTGAAGGTGTAACTGTTGGCACTGGCAGTCTGCGAGAGCGATATAAGAACCCATCCGGCACCATTGGCAAACCAGATGTAATTATCGTAGTTCTTAGGCTTGAAGATACTCTCGCGAGCGTGCTTCGGCGGTCGTCCCCAACCGAAGTGAATGCCCTGCGTAAATCCGAACATACGCTCCATCGCCGCCATCGTACTCGGAATGGTTTTGCCGAAGCCCTGCTGGCGCGACACTGCCACCCATGCGCCGAGCATACCAGGCATGGAGTTGCTTGCCGTCCAGACGTAAGGAGCCACAAGTCCGTCGGTCTTACCCACACGGCGGGCAGCAATCACTCGCTCATCCTTGGCTCCCATGTATAGAGACTGCTGCTGGAATTTAGTTAAGTATATATTATGTGCTTGCTGCATAGTTGAGTTTTGAGTTTTGAGTTTTGAATTATGCGCTTTGCGCATTTTGAGTTGTTTATTTTTGATTTTTGAGTTGTTATCCTGAACCTTGCAATTCCTAATTGAACAATTCAAAATCGCCAACGGCGACAATTCAAAACTCAACATTCCTAATTCCTAATTCGGCCCACGTGCCATTTGCTGCAGGTCTTGCACCGATACACCGTATATCCCTGTGCTTTGAGCTTCGGATTCTCTTGCAAGAACTCCCAGGCATCATCCTCGGTCTCGTAAGCCTCTTTCGCTTTCCAAGAGTGCTGTTTGCGAGTGTAATGCTCAGGGTCCGGCTTGAACGGCGGAATTTTGTTGAAGTACTTTTTCATTTTTGAGTTTTGAGTTTTGATTTTTGAGTTGGTCGGCAAGCCGATTTTGAATTATCCAATTTTGAGTTTTTGTGTTGTTTTGTGTTTTCTTTTGTTCTATTCCCTGTTCAGTTAAACCATTTTACAGTTGTCTCGCCTTTATATCCTTTCTCCCACACGAACCATGCGTAAGCCGCTGCGCTGCTGCCGTAAGCATCGAAATCGCCGTTCATAGCGCATTTTAGTCGTGATGAGCTCACCCAAACACGAATGGGGGGGGTAGAACGGAAGAGAGCGCGTCGGGCCTTGCCTTCGAGGAAAGTCAGCTTCAGGAACATCGCCACCTTCTTTCCTTCGGGGATGATGCTCAGAGCCTTCTCCACAAACTGCTGCGCGAATTTGTAGGGCGGATTGGTGACAATGTTTCCATCCCACGCCAAGTTATCAATAGAGAGGAAGTCGGCTACCTCGCCATAACCTCTATCCACAAGGTCGCGGCTCACCACCTCATACCCTGCTGCCTCCAACACCCTACTCATGTGACCCTCGCCACATGAAGGTTCCAAGATCCTGCCCTCGAACCGCTCCAGCTTGCACAGCCATTCCGTCGCCCTCGGTTCTGTGGCGTAATAATCCTCACGCTGTCTATTTGCGTCCGTATGGTTGCTTGCGCCCAATGTCTTGAAGACAGCGGCCGAGCCGCCTACCCAGTCCTTTCTTTTTATGTTGTTATTCATGTTGCGTAGAGTATTTGTTGCTTATAATGAAAGTTACAGCCTTAGAAGAATTTTACGGGCTGGCAATCATCGATTAACTTGCGTGTTTCTTTAGCACAAGCAGCCACGCATTTTTCAACTGCTTCGGTGATGTCTTGGATTTGATCCTCACGCATATTGTTGTATTTATCACAAGTGTCATCTATTATTTTGTAGAGATTCCGTTTTTGCAAAACCTCCATGTAGTCCACATACTCCTTGCACGTCTTGCGCCGTGGCTCCTTTACCCACTCGATGAAGTCCTTCTTCCAGTCCTTCCATGTCTTGATTTTTATTGTTATCATAGTTGTGTTGTTTATAATGTCAAGTCAATACCGAACTTGTCCTCCAAGAATTTCTTGAAGTCCGGTTTACCGAACAGTCCTGTGCTTACCTTGTTCCAATCTGCATCGGAGCTGTAAAATACGTCGCGAGTGAACCATTCGTAAACGTTGTCGTATCTCTGGCACGCCTTGCTGTCAGGATGCGTTTCCATAAATCGTTGCCCCGCACGGAGATAAGCCTTTGCTATCTTGGGATATTTCTGAAACTCGATAATGCGCTTGCGCCTTGAGGCGAGAGGGCAGCACATACAGCCAAGACGTTTCGACACGTCGATTTGCCCCCCCGAATTGTAATAAATGGGTGCGAGTTTCAACTTTCTGTTTATGATGAAGTCGCGCACGTCCTCATCGGTCCATTCCAGAATAGGATAGATATGTTCTACGTGATTTTCCTCTTTTTTCGCTCCGTAGTATCGGCACGCTGTCGGATCGTCGTATCTTTCGTTTCTTTTTCTGCTCTCAGCCTTGCGCACGCCGAGAACACTTTTGTCGAGCACCTTATATTCCTTCAGTTTTTCACAACAGAAACGACTAAAGCGAGATGGAAATCCTTTCTGCGCCACGAGATGAAAGAAGGAAGTCTTGGCCCGCAGTGTCTCCACGCCCATTTCCCTGACGTGCCCCAACGTGCCTGGCGGGTCGATGGTCGTATTCTTGTATATGGCCCGATACTTGATGCCTGCCTCTTTCGCCAGCTGAAGGATCACGTCGGAGTCCTTACCGCCCGAATAGGCTATCTCTATCTCGCCGTCGTGTCGTTTCTGCACACTCTGCAGGAGTTTTATCGACTGTTTTACCTTTTTCTGTAGTTGTTCGTTTAACATATTTTTTATAGTATTTTTATAGTTTTTATGCACTATATTTTTTTCAGAAAAGCCATTTTGTCCAATACCAATTGTTGTATGTCAACAATACCTATTATCTTCATCAAGTGATGCCTATCACCTACAGGCAATATATACTTCTATTTTGTTTCCGTTCATTCCGCATCATCCGTTGGTCCTGAATTATTTGTCAATTTGCTTTCTTTCATGTACCCGTGTCTAATCACATCCTCCGAATCCTTCTTTTCCATATACTCGAAGTAGTCCGGCTCTTCCGGCTTCTCCCCACTCAGCAGTTCGTCGTCCTCTATCTCCTGGAGGTCCTTGGTAGTAAGACCATATTTGCGGGCCATGCGTAGCTTCTCCTCCTCGGTGTAGTTCACACGGTCGCGCTTTACAATGCTCACGTCCTGCGTGATGGCAATGCGACTCATGTCCGGCATCTCGTCCGTAGCATCCTTCTCCTCCTGGAAGTTGCCATACACATTAGCTAAGGCTTGCATACCCTTATCCACTGCACGATCGTTGTTCTGCTGCTTACCCGTGCGTATCAACCACTCGGCACTGCTCAGATACATAGCCTTGTGGCGTGGACTCTCGTCGGTCTGGAAGAACCGTATCAGATGGTTGCACACCAGTACATCGTTGTTGAGCTCTGTGACCGTGCGCGGACAGATGTTGCCATCGTCATCGAGCGTAATCTTCAGCGCAAGCACATAATCTTGCGCCTCCTTATTGCCCTGCGCTGCCTGGTTGAAGAACATCTCATAGTCGCGTCGGGCAACATTGCGGCACACCGTCCGAGGGTCGATGTCTTTGTTTTGCACCCATCGCTTGTAGAACTCTGAGCATATCTGCATACGGTAGCGTTGCTCCAGCTTCGGGAACGCCGTCTGCATACTCGTGCCGTAAGAGAGCCACTTGTCGATGCGAGCTAATGTATTTTGCGTGATTCCTGACATAGTTTTGTGTTTTATGTAGCCAAAGTTACAATATTCCCCGTCCCCCGTGCGGACATCTTCAATATCCCCGTACCCCACCATGTCCGCTGTGTGTAGCAGTTTATCAGTAACTTTGTTTTATAAAATTCAGGACAACAACACAAAACACAACACAAAACATGAACAATCCATTCTATGTCTCGCGAGCCATTGCCGCAGTGCTCGGCTTGCTGTGGGTTCACATTGAACCCTCAATCAATTTTATCACTGTGTGCTTCTTCGCCCTCATCATCGACTGCTATACGGCGTGGCGATGCAACCGACGTATCTACCAAAAATACCGCGAGGAGATAAAGCGTAACCCGAAGTGTAAGATGGACGGTAAGCTGCGCTCCAAGAAGATGGCAAAGATGGTGTGGACATTCTCGGTCTTAATCATGTGCATCTGTCTTGCTTCATATCTCGACCGCAACATTCTCGGCTACATGAACACTCACCTTGCTAACCAGCTCACTGCCATGTACTGTCTGGTGCAGTTCGTAAGCATACTCGAAAACGAGAGCACATGCAACGGAGCGGCTTGGGCAAGAGTGCTGCAAAAGATTGTGGCAGACAAAACCGAGCGACATTTCAATGTGAAACTGAAAGAGCTGATGAAGGACAAGGAAGAAGCGGAGGAAACAGCGGAGACAGCGAAAGAGCAGTAAGGTTCCTCCCAAAGGCTTAAAGAGGTCCATAAAGGCTTAGAAAGGCTTAGAGAGGCCCAGTAAGGCTTACCATTAAAAAACAGCATTATGACAATAAGCAACATTCTTGAGCATTGGGCTTCCATCTACAAGCCCCTATCTCACAACCCCGAAAGCGAACGCCTCGAAGACCAGAGTTTCTTCCGCATCCGCTACATCGACCTTGAGAACATCTTTTCCCGAAACGCCAACATCGTTCACTCACCGTGTATGCTATACAGCGTACTGACCACCGGCGAACTCGTTGACGCAAAGAAGGTGTCTGTCTCTCACCAGGTGTGGTTTCTCGCCAAGGTAAAAGACACGCCGCAGACCCTTGGCCGTTACGACGGCAACAAGATAGAGCGCACGGCCAACGACCTCACCGACTACTGCAAGGACCTCATAGCCTGGCTTATCGAGGTGAAACGCACAGGCCGCTGTCCCCACACCCAGCGTAGCTTTGCCGACGATGCCGTGGTGATGGCAGAGCTGCAAAGCATCGACACCAGTTCCATCTCCTTCGGTTTGGTGGGCGACATCTACGCCGGACAATGGCTCGTGGCGGGTCTTGACTGGAAAAGCTTGCAACCGCTCTACAACTTCGCGTGTGGCAGCAACGGCAAGTATATCGTGCCGGAAGATGAAAACTCGGATGATAATAAAAAGTAAAACGTCATGCCAAAGCCAATACAAGCCCCAGCTTTTGATTTTAAGGATACCGCACGATGGTATCTTGGCGACGTGTTGCGTCAGCTCAAGATAAACACCGAGACGCAGTGCATCTTCCCGAAGGAGATTTACAGCGGCTTTCGGGCAATAAACGATGCCCGTGGAGCACGCGGACAATGGCACGCCGAGGGAGTGGGCGTAAACTCTTTCCAAGGCAGGATTGTGAACGACACTCCCGAAGGCTGGACCTACGAATTTGCCTACAACGATTATATGCGCTTCGTGGATATGGGTGTAGGTCTCGGCACTAAGTACAACGATGTGGATAGCGCACGAAAGGCCAACTACTCTCGCCGCTACGTCCGTTCCTGGAAACGCTATGGAGCCGGTCGGTCACAGCGTCCTGCCATTATGATGGAGCTTCGACACCTACAATCGCGTATGCAAAACTATCTCGTTGACTTCTATGGATTCCAGGGTGAAGCACAGATGATTAAGGCTTTCGAGGATTCGGATATTCATATCACACTCTAACAACACAAAAACAACAATAACAATGGCGACACAAAGATTAGCAAAAGTGGTAATCACGGCCAATGCTTCTACAGCTAAGAAGGTATTGGAAGAGATTGACGCTCTTGTGCAGAAATATACTGCCGACATTCAGAAGATGACTGCCGCAGGACAGGCTAATACGGCTGAGTGTAAGAAGGCAGAGAGCACACTAAAGGCTCTCTCGCAAGTGCAGCGTGACAATATCGAGGACACGAAGCGACTGGGCGAGGTAGTGCAAGACCTCACCAACACTAAGCTCCGCGACCTTCGCCGCGCTATGGGTTCGGGTAAGGCGGCTCTCGCTAAACTTACCGGCTCGGATGCCGACCTAAAGAGGGCAGAGCAGATACGAAGTGAGATGAAGCAGGTGGGCGACCAAATGCGCCTTATAGAGGGTCAGTATGTCAAGATAGCCGAAGGACTGAAGAACGTTGCAAACCAGTCAGACCAATGGCTCGACAAGGCCATCAAGCAACAGCGCGACCTCGTAGGCTCGTTGCAGAAGTCGGATGCGTCGTATCAGCAGAACCTTGCTACATTGAAGCAGCTTGAAGCCGAGGAAGATAGACGTAAGGGCAAGATGAGCGAAGCAGAGGCGCATCAGACTGTAACCAGTCAAAACGCTTCGGCATCTGATTTGCGTCGTGCCAAGACTACGCTTACTGAAGCACGCGATGCTACTCCTACTAAGTTTACAGGAAACATTGAGGCTTATAACAACGAACTTCAGGAGATAGAGAAGCGACTGGAGGCTGTATCGGGAAAGACGCAAAAGGCATCTATGAGCTGGAAGCAGATGAAGCAGGTGTTGGCTGAACCTAACAAGGCTTCGGGCGAAGACATCAAGCGCACGATGGAAGTGATACAGCAGAAGATACAGCAGCTCCCAGCTGGTAGCAAGTATGTGGCCGACCTCCGTCGCCAATACTCCATGCTCGAACAGACCCTCAAGGGTACCCGTATGTCGCAGAGTGCCCTCAACGACATTCTCGCCCGTAGCAAGCAGGGCAAGGCTTCTCTCGACGAACTGCGCCGTGCCTACAAACAGCTTGAAGAGGAACTGAACCAAATCAACACCAAGAGCAAGGAATTTGCCGACAAGCAGAAGTCGATGGAGGAGCTGAAGAAGAACATCGACGAAGTGACGGGTGCGGCAAACAAGCAGGGCGGAGCATGGCATACGGCGTTGAAAAATCTTACGGCTTATGTAGGATTGTTTTCCGTATTCAATCAGATAAAAGACCTTGTGACGGGTGCCATCAAGAAAAACTTTGAGTATTCGGGTTCGTTGACTGACATCCGTAAAGTCAGCGGTCTAACGATGGAGCAGGTAAAACAACTCTCCACCGAACTGGCTAAAATTGACACCAGAACAAGCGTAGATGGACTGGCACAGCTCGCGTATGAGGCATCTAAGCTCGGCGTAGGAAAGTACGGAGTGGAAGGTATGGCTCAATTTGTAAGAGCCGCCGATAAAATTAACGTAGCAATCGGCGAGGAAATGGGTGAAAAGGCCCTTCCCTCATTGTTGAAGATGACGGAAGTGATGGGTCTTATTCCGAAGATGGGACTCGAGAAATCCATTGAAGCTGTAGGATCTTCCATGTTTAAGTTGGCTTCTACATCTACTGCCACGAGCAGTGACATTACTGAGTTTGCAAAGCGATGTACGGGTGTGGCACGAACCGCCGGTATAACAACCGACCAGTTGCTCGCCCTTGGTAGTGCGTTCAGTGCGCAGATGGCTTCGCCCGAAGTTGCAGCCACCGCTATGTCTAAGTTTATTGTGGCGTTGCAGAAGAACCATAACTTGATAGAAAAAGACCTTGCTATCCCTGCCGGAACCATCAACAGTATGTATCAGGCAGGTAACGCTATGGATGCTATTGTCCTTATTCTTGAGAAGATGAAGGAGAAGGGCAACATGAACGCCCTTGGCGAAATCTTCAAGGATGTAGGTGGCGACGGTCAGCGTCTTATTTCTTCCATGGTTACTATGGCTAAGAACGTGGATATGCTGAAAGACCATCTTTACGAGTCGCAGGAAGCCTTCGAGGAAGCCACTGCCGTAGGTAAGGAATACTCGATGCAGCAACAGTCGGCCATCGGCATACTTGAAAGAGCCAATAACCTTTGGGAAAAGGCGTTTGTCAATCCCGACGGTGTGGATGCTGTAAAGAGTCTGGCAGAATTTTGGTATGAGATGTCGGCAACGATGACAAACAGTCCGTTGTTGAAAGGTACGTTGCAGATTGCTTTGCAGATGGTCCTTATTTCGCTAAAAGGTATCGCAACATTTCTTCCAGTGATTATCGGATATATGGCATCGCAAGGTGTATATTCTGGACTGAGACTTCTTTATCAATATGTAGCAGCACTCGGTATGGCTGGAAAGGCCATGTTCCAATATGTGAGAGCTCTCTTCACGGCTAACGCAGCGCAAAGCACGTTGAATAAGACAATGAAGCTGAATCCGTGGATAGCCCTTGCGAGCATCATTGTCGGTGTGGCAGGAGCTATATATGGATATGCACAACGTGCAAAGGAGGCAGCACAGGCCGAGAAGGAAGCACAGCGACAAGCTAACGCATGGCGCGAAACTCTTGGACAAGCCGCCGTGGAGACCAGTAATCTAAACAAAAAGCTTGCAAACTATAAGCGGATGATAAGCGAGGCAAACCTTTCGCAAAAGGAACGTCAGGGAATTATATCACGATTTAACAGAGATTTCCGCTCTTATATCACTAAACTTGGCATCGAGATTAAGAGCGTCAAGGATTTGCGAGACCATTATTCAGAACTGGCACAAGAGGCTCAAAGAGCTACTTATTACCGTATGCGTGAGCAAGCGAAACAAAAAGCATTGCCTAAGTTGGATTCCAACAGAAATGCAGCTTCCAACGCATTGATGGCTTATGCCGAGAAGTTTGGGTTGACAAAACTTGGTGTCACATTCCAGGACATAGACCGATGGGTAACCGCAGGAATGGGTGGCGATGCTCTGTTTATGAAATTGGCGAAAATGGCTCCGAAGGAGAAGACGGGCTTGGTTGATGGGTTTAATTGGAAAATAGGCAAGCAAGGTTATATATATCGTGACACTTACGACAAAAACCGCAAGGCTGCTCCTTCTACAGACTTTCAGACCCAAACAGATCTCGTCGATTTTCTTGCTGCTTCTCGTTGGTATGTCAATGCGACAAGAAGAAGATCGAATACGTTAATTAATATTGATAAGGCTTATAAAAACTGGGTGCCTGTAGGATATACGGATTATACCGAAGACGATCCAGGCACTCTCGGAAAAGACGCTCCGGATAATGACGCAATCCGTCAGGAGGCTCAAGACATGCGCGACCAAGAACGTGCTTGGCGTGAGAAACTGAAGCAGAAGCAAGATCAGGCGAAGGCTATCATGGATGACGTGGACAATTACTATGACCGTCAGATTAACGCAAAAATCGCTCAAGCTATATCTCTTAATATGGACAAGACTGAGCAGGAGCAGTTCGTCCTTCCTCTGAGACAAAACAAAGAAATAGCCCGTTCTCAGGTACGCCTTGCTGTGGCTGGCAAGGAAAACAAATGGGAAGACGCAAAGAAGATGATGGCTGCTGATATGGTTGAACAAGCGGACGAGACGGGTGTAAACCTTTCAAAAGATTTGCTGGACGGCATATTGAACAACAACATCGAAAATTTGCGCAAACTTATGGAGCAGTGGGGCAACAGCCTCGGTCTGTCTATGAACTCCATCACAGCGCAAATCTTCGCAAAAGCCACACGCAGCGAGCAGGAACTTCTGAAGATGCAGTTCAAGCAGATGGAGGCACGCCGCAAGATTGCTATGGAGCACGACTATACGGGTATTGTTCAGCAAAACTCGTATGACAACTTCAATGAAATGGGTTATGCCGCGCCTACAAAGGAGGAGACAACCGTTACAAAAAAGATGGTTGACGGTAAGGAGGTCCTTGACAACTCGGCTTTCGAGAAGCGCAAGAAGGTTATCAAAGAGATGTTTGAGGCGGCTCGCCGGAATATTGCCCAGCTCTATACGATTGATGTTACTACTACAAAGGGTAGGGGAATGTTGATGAAGATGCTCTTTGGCGATGATCCCGATGGCATGGCAGCTCGTATCAAGACATCGTTGGGTGAGAGCGAAGATAGCTGGAAGGCTTTTTATCAGAACCTTATCCAGTATTCGGACAATTATGCGGAAGCTGAAAAAAAGAAATACGACTCTGCAAAGAAAATAGTTGATTTTTGGTGGTCATCCAACAAGCGCAATCTTGCCCAGCAAGCAAAACTGCGCAAGATGGAGAACGAAAGCAAGATGTTTGGCAAACGCACAAACCTTCTTTCTAATCTCGGTCTTGCCAACCTTACGGCCGACCCTGATATAGAACTGATGAAGGCGCGTATGCAAGCTGCTGAAGACTATTACGTCTTTGTAGAACGTAGCATGAAGAACAAGCAGCTTACAGACGAAGCCGAACGTGCTCGTCAGGAGGCGGAACTTGCCTATGCCAATCAGATGGCAACAGCTATGAAGTCGCGCCTCTCGCAGATGAAGGAACTTGTGCAGCCCATTGAGGATTTTGGCGCAGCCGTAGGCCAGGCTCTTGCCGAAATGCGCTATGATGTTGAGAGTGCAAATGACGCTATAAAGTCTGCCCTCAAGTCTATGCTTGAATCATGGGGCAAAATGACTGTCAACGATGTCAATACTCAAATGTGGAAAGCCATCAACGATGCTGGTGCCAAGCGTGGCAAATCTAATGCGCAAGCAGAGATTGAAGCAACCCGTGCCAATGCAAAAGCCAGCTATACCGATTTCAATGGTATTGATTGGCGCAATTTCGGCACGGAGTCTAATCCTTTGTGGGTGCGATGGACGGGCGACCATTACGAGGATAAATCTGGTGATGCTGTTTATACAAAGGAGGATGGCACACCATTGCCAAATCCCGACGGTAGTGTTCCTCAAACCAACGAACCACCAAGAGCATGGCAGAAACGCCATCCTGACGGAACGATTGATGATTATAATAAGGAGGTAGCCGGTCTTGGTGGACAAATCGGATCTGCGTCCGTTGATGTTGCCACTGGTAATAGTGATATGGGCGAGGCGGCTGCCGGCATTGCTATGAGTGGTGCAAATGCGCTCCTTAACGCTAATATCGAGATTGGTAAGAAAAGCAACAAGGATAAGAAGAATCGCAAAAAGGAACTTCGAGATGAAAAGAAACATCAAAAAGACCTTGCAGATATAAAAAAGAAGGGTGTCGAGGCGCAGGAAAAGGTTGTGGATAAGGGTCAGGAGAATATGGCCCAGACGACCAAGGAGGGTAGCGAGGAACAGAAACAGGTTACGCTCATTGCGCAAAATGCCATGCTCGCTGGCACCCAGCAGGCGTTGAATACAGCGATAACAGCGAAGAAAGACACTGACAACGAGGCTGTAGAGAGTGAGGCTGACAGCACAGAGAAACGTATGAATCTCTCGCTTGCAGGTGCTATTGCCAAGTGTTTCGATTTCCTTGGTCCTATTGCCGGTCCTATTGCTGCTGCTGTTGTCACAGCAACCTTGAATGGCTTGTTGCAATGGGCTATCAGTTCTGCATTTAGTAGCGGAAAGAAGAAAAATTCGTCCAAAGGTCCAAATACAAAAGTTGTTTCCGGCATGCTCACCTACGACTCCGGTAACGTGCAAGACCTCCGTCCTTTTGTCGGCAACGATGGCAGCCTTTATTGGGCAACCGAGGACAGCAAGCCTCACAATGGTGTGTCGCTCCTCACGCAACCTACCGCCACTACCATTAACGGTCAACCGTCTCTTGTAGCCGAGAATGGTCCCGAGTTGGTAATTGGACGTGAGACCACCCAGGCTATGATGATGAACAATCCGCAACTGCTGAAGGCTCTCGTCAATTATGACCGCAACTATTCCGGTCGCCGAGCTTATGACAACGGCAATATTGCGGAAACGTCCGTCACAATCGCCCCACAATCGCCTGCAACCGAGGAAATGGTATCTGCACAAGCCAATACTAATATTGCGCTCCTGCAAGCCGTAAACACGCTCCTGCAACGTCTGGAGCAGCCTATCGAAGCCAAGATTGATATGTATGGCCGTGGCAAACTCTACGACAGCATGACAAAGGCTAATCAGTTTATGAAGAACAAGTGACCTTGCGCAACAAGCAGTCCGCGTCAAGCGGACTGCGATACATATCTTCCGCAAGCAATCTTTTCAAGTAGCAAAGCATATATTCTCAAGCAACAAAGCATTTATTAGGTCGTCGCGCCGTTAGGCGTGGCGACCTTTTTCTATCATTCTTCTATTGTTTTCTATCATATAAAGAATAAACTTCTGTCCCCAAAAGTCCAAAATCTCGAAATTTCGTAACTACCTAATAATCATGGACTTTATCTGAAGTCTACTCCCCAAAAGTCCAAAAATCTACTAATTAAGGCTACTACCTTATATAAATTTCGCCAATTTTCTTTCTTCCCTATTTTCAAAACTCCCGAACTCTAACAATATAGTTAGTAGCATTAACGCCTATGGCGTAAACATTGACATTCAATAAGTTATAGGATATAAGGAAAGGCAGCTAAGAGCGAGAAAACGCTATATAATGCCCTAATTCTACTATTCTTTATATATTTTTTGTTCTTTGCGCTCATGTAAGTATATAAAAAATTACCCCATTTTTAAACTTTTAATAGATAAATAGCAGAAAATCAGAAAGTTAAATTACTTTTTGAAAAATTCATTGTGGGGTCACGAGGTGGATTTTGGGTGGACAGCAGAAGTGTTTTTCAAAATTACGAACTTTTCATTTTTTGACATTTTCTGAAAAAATGGACTCGAAAACTAAAAACTGGACTTTTGAAGTTTTAAAAGTCTAAACATAGGTAACATACGAAAAAACATATCCGAGCTATTGTTTATTTCAATTTTAATTATTAAATTTGCAATCGTTATAGTAACCCAGTTATCTTTTACTTATAATATATGTTCGACGAGATATGCTCAGTATATAAAGAAGCTACCGATGCCGAGGGCCGCTTTGTTGATTATGAAACGGGTGAGTGCATCCAGCAGATGACCATCCGCGAGTTCTGTCTTACGGATAGATGGAAGCCCTATGTGCAGCACCTTCGCGCTATGCGCAAAGAGTTTGGCAGTAAGGCGAAGAAGATGCAGGATTACATCGACACAAAGAAGCATTTGCCTGGTGCCACTCTTAGCGGCTTGTTCGCCCTCTATGAGGACGACAGCTTAACACATCCAGGGCAGCGGGTAATGGTGAGCCGTCGGGAGACCCACCTAAAGCAACATACTGGCTGGCTCGCCATCGACATCGACTTGGCAGACAATACCCAGCTGAGCAACTTCGACAACATCCGCATGGTTTGTCAGTTCCGACCAGAAATAGGTCTGCTCATGCGGTCATGCTCGGGTAGCGGATATTTTGGCTTGGTGCGCTTGGCTTATCCCGACCGACATAAGGCGCAGTTCAAAGCTCTTTTGCAAGAATACGCCGCAATGGGCATTACGCTCGACAAGGCTTGCAGCAATATAGGTCGTGTGCGCTTTGCGTCATGGGATGATCCTGAACATATCTATATAAACGAGCGGGTGGTGCCGTATCGAGGATTGGCTGAGTATATGCCTCAGATCATGCCGCAAGCAGTCAGACAATTGTATCGCTCTGAAGTTGGGGTTACTTACAATGATGAAGGTGGAGCGCAGTTTTGGGAACAACAGCGAGTGCAAGACCGCTTGATAGAGGTTATTGTGCTGGAGTTGGTAGCCAATCATAAAAATATCACCGAGAGTTATGAGGAGTGGACCAAGGTAGGTTGGGCATTGCGCTCGCATCCCTACGGTCTTGATTTGTTTCATCAACTCTCACGATGTAGTCAGAAATATAACGAAGGTCAGACAAACGTTAAATGGACCCAGTTAGGCAGTAGTAAGACCGTGACGTATAACTACCTAATTCATGCCTGCAAAACAGAGCTTGGAATGGAAACATATAGGCATATTTGCAGGCGAGTTTGGAGTGAGTTGAAAGGCTAAAACACCTTCACTGCGTATTCACTTCATATTCACTTGTTATTCACTGATTTTTTAATGTCAAAAATCCAATAAAAAACGATATATATGAATAAAGTATTTTTTGCAAAAGAAGGCTTGACAGCCACATCTGCAAATCATGTTGCAAACATGGCCAAGGAGTATGCGCAGCGAATATCGGCGCAGGCTGACACCTTGCGTCTTTATTGCAAGAGCGCACGTCTGCTTGGCGATGCACAGCCATCGATTGTGGAAGCTCCTCTTGATACTCTTGATGCTATTCCCTATGTTATACGTCGTGTAGCTCAGTGTAATGCCCTTATCGGTTGGCTGCGTGAGGCTATCAACGAACGCGAGAAAGGTTTGAAGGCCGTGCAAGACTGCAACTTCATGGTGTGGGCTGACGAACACAATATTACTCTTCCTGAAAAGCCAGTGGTTCCTGATCCGGTCTCCGATATTGATAAGGTGGGCAATGAGATTTTGAATGTAAAGGATCGCAACCGCTATATTGAGTTGAAAACCAAGATGGCGGTATATGGTAAGTATATTCATCCCGACGGGCTATTGCCTCTGGCATTAAAGAAAGTGTCATACCGTCTGGCTAATCCTACAGAGATAGAGGGAGAAGGCCGTGATATGGTTGTGTTCTCTTATAATGTTGAACCTAATACCATTGACCGACTGAATACAATCTTTTTCCAGCTTCAGGGCGAATATCGGGCATTGCAAGCTGAGTTTAATGGCATTGAGCATCGTTTCCGCATGGAAGCCGAAAAAGAGTACAGCAAGCGATTGGCTGAATACAAGAAAAAATATGCAGAGCATCAAGAAAAGATAAATATTTTCGATACTGAAATGTCGAGATTACAGACAATGTTCGTTGAGTGGCAACAGCAGGAAATCAAAGAGATAACTTCTCTACGCATTATCATCCCTAACGATCTCCAGGGAATATATGCGGAGGTCAACGGTTTGTAAAACATAAAATAATAAATAATACGAGGTGGGTAAGGTCAGACTGAAGGTCTTGCACCGTGAAACTGACTCTCACACGGATAGCATACGGAGTTTTCTTTTAGTGAATCATGCGTTTTTCGAAACGTGTCTCACGAGGTTATAGGTTCGAATCCTATCTTTTCTTTCAAGAGAAATGTAGCTCAACTGGATAGAGCAAGTATTGCGCAAAAAATCACTCCGCAGTCAACATCTTCTATTTCGCTATCACTATCACTCGACTGCGATGGCTATCACTATCGCCATCATTATCACAGAAGTGCCGTATGAAGAATGTGGCTCACCTCGTTTTCTATACTCTATGAAACTGATAACAATTACCGGTCCGAGTGGTGCAGGAAAGGACACTGTGGCTCAGATGCTTTCCGACTTTGGCGGCTATAAAGTGATATGTTCTTATACCACCCGTCCGAAGCGTGAAGGCGAGATTGATGGTGTGGAACACCACTTTGTGGAGAAGTGTGATGTGCCACACGACAATATGTTGGCTTACACGCAATATGGCGGCTATGAGTATTGGACTACTGTAGAGCAGGTGGGCGACAAGGCTATTTACGTCATTGACGAAGACGGACTGAGAGCCTTGCGCAAGAGGTTCCCCAACGTAGAGATGTTCTCTATTTGTGTGTCGGCACAAGAGGAAACCCGACTACGCCGAGGGGTGTCGCAGGAACGCATAGACCGCGACAAGGAACGCAAGTATCTGCCGTTGTCGTTCTTCAACACGGTAATCTTCAACAACGATTCGCTAAGCGACTTGCTGGAAGAAGTGCAGCGCGTGAGATACATGATTGTGTAAGCATAGAGAATATGAAAATGCACTATCTATTAAATAATAAACTAAAATTCATAAGCAATGAAATACATAGAGCCACGAGTGGAATGGTGGCAGCAGACCTCTCTTGCACAACACATAGCAAGAGTGGGCAGAATATGCTACAAGGCTAAGGGCAAGCAGCCCGAAGAAGGAATGACCGAAGAGGAGGTGGAAGCCTTCATTCAGAAGCGCGACGAAGAACGCTGCAAGGGCTTCTGGGAAAGCGGACATCGCTCGATGTATCGCCACGGCACCGTCTACTTTTTCATGCCCAACGAAAAGGGTCTCCCTAATTACATCTGGGCGTATCTGAATGCTTCGCCTTACATCGACTATGCCACAAAGAACCATAAGGTATGGATCAGCACTAATATGCAGTTCTTGCTTGAGAACAAGAACCTGATGGATGCGCTTAGCCCGTATGGTGTAAGCGAAGGCGAGTTTATCGAGAAGGCTCTGAAATACGAGTGTGAGGAGGCATTCTCCATTATCCGCATGACGCTGGTAGTAACCACGCAGATAAGCACATCGCGCGAACTCAACCGCACATCGCCTAATAGCATAGCCGAGCAGAGCACACGCTATTGCAATCTGGAGAAGAAAGGAGGCGTACAGATAGCGCTTCCGCATTGGTACGATGAAGGCACTCGTTGGCAGCGCATGGTGTACGGCTTTGTATGCCGGGTATGCGAGTGGGGCTACAACCTACTTCTGAAGTCTGGATTGAAGCCGGAGGATGCACGAGGTGTTCTGCCTCTTGACACCTATACCGTTGTGGCATATACATACACTATTGCTGACTGGAAGCATATTCTTGACTTGCGCTATCATGGTAAGACGGGCACACCGCATCCCAATGCAAAGATTATTGGCGAGAAGATACGTAACATCATCCTTGAGCGTATGCGCCAGTACTTCGCAGTGTTTAAAATTTAATCATCAATATAAACATATATATATCATGGCAAATTTAACATTAAACGAATATCAGGACAAGGCAATGAGTACTTGTATGCCTGAGAGTGACAATCTCTTCTATATGCTTGCCAATCTCGTAGGCGAGGTCGGCGAGTTTGCAAGCAAAGCCGGCAAGCACATGCGTAAGGGCAAACTGCATATCACCACAACACAACGCGACGAGGAAGGCAAGATCCTGCATACGCAGGTGTGGAACGTCAGCGACGAGGAACGTCATCTTATGCTCTCTGAAATCGGCGACATTCTCTGGCAGACTGCCGGACTCGCCAAGGTTATGGGTGTTACGCTTGAAGAAGTGGCAGAAGAAAACCTCGCAAAACTTGCTTCGCGCCAGCAACGAAATGTCATTGCCGGTGATGGTGACGAGCGTTAGTTTCTTATTTGATAATGCACCTTATGATAAATAGAAGAAATTATGAGTAGAAAACCGCTTCCCGACCGAGAGGAATTTGTGCGTTTGCAACCTACGGTCTATCAATTCCATTTCAAGGATGTTCCGTCAACGCAATATGCCAAGTCACTTGATGCTCTTTTCCACAACCCCGATTATCTGGACGCTGTGGAAAAACGTAACCGTCTTGTTGAAACAAGCAAACGTATGCGTGTTGGCACAAGCGAAATGAGTAATCTGTTGCGCACCATCCAACAGCACGACCGTCGTTTGGCTGATATAATGTATGCTACGATGGTGCAAACTAATTTGCGCTCTGATGTCAGTTACGACTTTATGAATTTCTCTACCTTGCTAAAGTATTATGTTGACTATTCACAGCCAGGTATGAAGGAGAAGGTTGACTTGCTTGCTTCCCGACTCGACCGACTGACATTTCTTGCAGAGTGTCTTGACCGTATAGCCACTGACATTCGTGGCAATATGCTTGACATTTTCAAGGGTAATATAGAGTTCAATCAGTTTGATACTGTCTCGCAGGTGCTTCATCAATTACGTGGCTATTTCCGGTCGGCAGGGCCTAAAGATGTAGATTCTCGTGAGGGAGATTTGTTCTATGAATATGCCGACTCAATCTACAATTATGTTGATAAACGTCTGCACACATTCACTGCCAAGTATCGCAAGATGCACCCAGCCTCGCCTATTTACACTGAAGCCGACCTTGTGGAAGGTCTTAATCAGTTCTTTGGCC
This sequence comes from Prevotella sp., assembly GCA_022735715.1. Classification (GTDB taxonomy): domain Bacteria; phylum Bacteroidota; class Bacteroidia; order Bacteroidales; family Bacteroidaceae; genus Prevotella. Next base: position 32,348 of record JAIJMN010000001.1, on the reverse strand, counting down.
GTAACGATAAGTTCGATTTGAGTCTTATCGGACATACCGAGTCAGGAGGCTGCTATATCAGTGTTGGGGACTTATGGAAGATTTTAAGTGAGGACGAGCAAAAGAAAATTGGTCATATCACTCCTAAAATCGACTCTGTAAAGTTTGATGATTTGCAGTTGCGTTACAGTTTCAATGCTACCGATTTAATTATGAGCCAATATAAACGGCCCAAACCAAAACGATAACCGTTATGCCTAACATTTACCTTCGCCTACCTACGAGTCGTTGCCAGTTCTTCCGCAATCGCGACCCGAAGCACACGCTTGCCAAGGACGAGCCGTTGGTGTTTAGCCCCTACATGCCTCACCACTTTGTCTTGCGCAAGCATATAACCAATATCCCTGCTGTTACGCAAAAAGTTAATTCGCAATGTTTCTCACACCAGCAGTGGCGCAACATGATGCAGGGCAAACATCCCAATGGTGGTGAAGTTGTTACAAAGCGCGATCCGCATGAATACTTGTCTTTTGGCGAGGTTCAGCGTTTTAGTGGAAGACAAGATGACGCTAAGAGTGACAATGAAGACTATTTGTGCATAAAGTTGCCTTCGGAGGTAGAGGTGATTGACGTAGTTCGTCAGGTTACGCCGGTATGGAATCTTAGTACGCGCGGCATCCGTCAGCTGCTTATCATGCTGAACGATGATTTTAAGCGCAGTGTTGTAGAATGGGCTTTAGCTACATTTGACTATTGCACATCCGATAAGCGTATCATTTTTCGTCGTCAAACAGCTATGCTTGAGCGTTTTTTGATGCGTTACGGCATAGACCAGAACGAGAGCGAAAAAGATGCCCTGCGTCGCATCATCAGCCGATGGCTAACTTCGAATCATAGCAATTTCAAAGCTTATTCATGTGCGGATATGCAGTATATAGATGATAGTGAAAAGCGTTATTGCGTAGACGATATATTGTTTGACGATTAGAATAACGTAAACAAGAGTTAAATCAAAGTTTAAAACAAGTTAAAAAACAGCCGTTTTAGGTGTACAAAAATGCAACTACCCGATAAATGCAAAGAATTATTCCTCGAAGGTATTACCGATGTAATGTTTTACCCGAAGGAAGATTGTGTAATCCCCGTGCCGTTCAGCATGGCACAAGTGTTATATATCAACAACTGCCAGTTGCCCGCCGAGTCAACTTTGCGCTTGGCTACGAGTGGCGAGAACTTTGTCATTGCAGAGAGCCTGAGTGTGAAGGTGACGCCGGCAAAACAGGGCAATGGCACTATATATACATATAATATTAGTGCAAATATAGAGTTTGGGGGCGAAAATGTGCGTAGAGCATACCAAATTATGCGCGATAAGGAGTATTACGTGGTATTGCGCAAGATGGATGGCTCGTTGCACTTGTGCTATTCCCTACCCCACACATTCGGTATTGGTGGCACCACGGACAATAGTCAGACTGAGTTGGCGCGAACCTTCACAGCCACCACGCAAGCCCTGTCGGAGCCAATACCTATCACGCTTCGAGAATAAAGCTACGCAACCATTTTTCTGATACATTATATTATACTGTTTAGAGCCGCTGTTCGTGAGAATGGCGGCTTTTTTTGTCCTAATTTTTTTAACCACGGTCCGTAATTTTGCATACGAATAACTCACACAGCGGAGTGGTAGCAGATGGCAGCTCGCTTGGTTCATAACCAAGAGGTCGAGGGTTCGAGTCCTTTCTCCGCAACGTTTAGCAACCAGGTAAACAGGTTGTATTCAGGATAACAACACAAAACACAGATTTTACTAATGAAAGGCTTATTTGAAATACTTACCGAAAAGAAGTGGATGGTCAGTCCCGACTTTGTGCATGGTATTCGCAAGTCGCTTGAGCACAACCTAAACACTCATGCGGCTTTCAGCAAGCCGGAGAAGAATTGTGGATATGTCACAGCAGTGTCTGCCGACGGCTCAATCTATTACCCGGAGGAATATCAGATTTCGGAGGATGGCAAGCAGGTGAGAGGCAACTGGTGTCTGAACATCCTTGCTGATGACGAGGATGCGCAGACGTTTCCTTTCGTTTCGGTTCTTACTATCGACGGCCCCATCACTCGCAACGGTGGCGGTTGCTCTTACGGATCTATCGACCATCGCGACATGATGCTGCGAGCTGCCAACCATCCGCTTTGCCGTGGACACGTTTTCGTCATTAACACTCCTGGCGGATCGGCATGGGCCAAGAACGATTACGAACAGGCTATCCAGTATGCACGTTCTTTGGGTCAGCCTGTCATCGCTTTTGTCGATGGCATGTGTGATTCTGCCGGAATGTACCTTGCTTCGCTATGTGATGAACGCTACTACATGCACCCCAAGAACGAAATCGGTTGTATAGGTGTCATGGCGGCATTTTATACTGAGGCAGACGGAAGCACCAACCAATTCACTAACGAGACTTATCACGAACTCTACGACCCCGAGTCGTTCGACAAGAACCGTGCCTTCCGTGATATTGCCAACGATGGCAAGGACGAGGAGCTTGTAAAGGAACTTGCCGAACTTGGCGTTGAGTTCCGTTCCGACGTTCAGAAGGCTTGTCCTAATGCTACCGACGAGCATCTGCATGGCAAGGTGTTCAATGCCGAGGACGTGAAGGGTATTCTGATGGACGGTCAGTCGTCGTTTATGGAAGTGGTTCAGCGCGCCTTTGAACTTTATGATGGCAGAGCCGAACTTATCAACCGCGAGCAGACGGTTGAGCCACAGAACGAGCCGGAGAATTATCCGGAGCCAGAAAAACCCACCGCAACCAACACAAACACTAATATCAATATGGAGAAATATCCTCTTATTTGCAAAGCTTGTGGATTGCAGGCTGGCGAGATTGCCGTTACTGAGGAGGGCGCGTATATGAACGCCTCGCTTCTTGACTCTCTCGAAGCCCACATGAAGGAAGCTGAGCAGAAGGTGACTGATGCCGAGCTGAAAGTCACCACAGCGGAGAACGCTCTCGCAGAATTGCAGGGCAAGTTTGATGAACTCTCCGCCAATGTAAACGCAGCCAATGAAGCTAAGGAAGTCGCGGAGACCGCACTCGCCCAGGCTAACGAGGCTCATAGTACAGAACTAAGCGACCTTAACGCACAGCACATCGAGGCTCTTGCCAAGAAGGACGACGAGCTGAAAGCTCTTGCCGAGGCAAAGAACAAGGAGATTGCTCAGCTCACAGCCGACAAGACTGATGTCGAGGCAAACCTTCAGACTGCTAAGGACGCGCTTGCTACAGCCGAGCAAACCATTGCCGACAAGCAGGCTCAGATTGCTGCCCTCACCAATGAGGCTGGCGAAGAGCTGAACAGCGGCGAGGCTCCTGAGAACAATGGCGAAGGTGTGAAAACTCCGCAGCTGCGCTCGTTCGATGGTAGCAAGTACAAGACCAATGTTGAGCGAAAGGCTGCTTTCAAGCGTTTCTTACAAGGTAAGGAATAAAAGCCTCGCTGCCCTCAACCAACACAAACAATACAAAGATTTAACAACACAAAACACAAACGATTATGGCAAATTTACCTAAAGATTTTATCGGTCTTGACGCTCTTCAGCATGTAGCCGAGGAGGTGTCAAAGGAGATTGTGATGGGTCCTGGCTATTCGGATGCCGAAGAGATGGATCGCCTTGGCATTGACATCATCACTGGTGTTCAGTTCAAGCGCACTTTCCACTTGTTCATCCGTAAAGGTGGCACCACACGTCGTAAGGACGTTCATCGCGAAATCAACAGCGAAGCCGGATTCTTGAAAGAGCGTACGCTTGTCTCGAAGCTCTCCTGGGATAAGTTTCCAGGCAATATAGACGACTTCTGTGAGACAGTATTCGGCACAGATGCTCAGGGTCAGTTCCCTCTCTCTTCACAGGCTGTAGAGGCAATCCTCAAGGACTATGCCGACAACCTTGCAGCTAACTTGTGGTTCGGCGACATCTCTCTTGACAATGGCGACGACTCCGTTCCGGCTCGCGACCAGGCAATGGCTCTCTACAATGGCTTCCACACTTGCATCAAGCACGACATCGAAGACGGTCTTATCTCAGAGGCTAACGGCAACCTCGTTCCTTGTAAGGCTATTTCTGCTCCTGCTGACAACAACGACTCTACTCCTTACGACAACTTCATCGAGTGGCACGCCAAGTGGGACGAGCGTCTTCGCAAGGTTCCAACACGTGTTTACATGAATGAGGCAACTGCCATGAACATTGCAGCAGGTTATGCTAACAAGTTCCATGGCAACTTCCGTGTAGAGTACAACCAGGGCGACAATTTCAAGCTGCCGGGTCTCTCTAAGGTTACTATCTGTCCTATTGCCAACTTCGGCGAAGGCGACCGTATGTACGCAACCATCGACAATAACTTTGTCTACGGTGTTGACACCCAGAGCAACCAGCAGTATGTAAGTGTTCGCCTCGGCTCCGACCGAGATCACAGAGACCTGTCTTTCCAAATTCAGTCAATACAGGGAGCAGGTATCCGCAATTTCCTGAAATATGCTCTTTGCGTCAGCGACGGTAATCTCGTTGCTCCTGAGTATGTAGCCGGTGACTACGACAACACTATGCTCGTGATTACCCTTGCTGGTTCTGATGGTGAGAAGCCGGACGGTACAGTGAAGGTGAACGGCACTGCTTACACCAAGCCGCTTGAAACTGCGCCTAACCAAATTCTCTCTCTTGAGGCAGCCGATGGTACTACCTATAAGTTTACTGGTTGGAACAACGGCAAGACCGAGAAGAAGATTCAGCTCACCGCTTCCGGCATGAACATGGGCCTGACAGCCTTCTTCAAGAAGAACGGCTAATCTTTCAACGGAGTTTCTTTCACTCTATATTTTCTGGGCGGCGGTCGTGGCTGACCTGAAGGAACATGCTAACCCGTCGCCCTTCTTTTCCAAACAACAACACAAAAACTTATAAGAATATGGGATCAGTAACATGTCCACAGCTCGTTGATGTGCTCAACGAAGACGAGTGCCTGGAGAACCTCGCAGGTCTTGGCACTGATATATACATTGGACTGAAGAGTGAGCTCACTGCTCCTCTTACCGCAACCGATAACAGTTATTCAACTCCTACCTTCGCAGCGGGAAAGGGTCTGTATAAGGTACAGTGTGCTGACGAGAAGCAGCAGATTAAGGGTTCATCGCTTGGTCGCCGCAAAGGTTTCGAGCTCACATGTACTTTCGTTGTAGACTCGGTTAATCCTGCGGCAGGAAAGTTGGCGCGTGCAATCAACAACAACGACATCTTCATTATCGCAAAGGACGATGATGTTTCGCAGATTATCTACGATCCGAGCCGTAAGGTGAAGTTTGATTCGGGTGCTATCACTACCGATACTGGAGCAGCAGCCAGCGACGACCGTATCACCACTTACGAGGCTAAGCTCTCTCCTGTGTATTATCCGAACCTCTATGTAACGGAACCAGCGGAAGACGCGGGTTGGGACTCTCTCCTTGCTTCAAAAAAAGGGTAAGCGATATTGACGCACAGAGCGAGGACAATATCGCAAAAGAAGTGCTCGACGATGCCGACTCTTCTTTCTTCAGCGTAAGCGACGAAGAAGGAACAACGGCAAAGAAGAGCAAGAAATAATCGCTCATACGAGAAAGATTTTTTGTCATACGACAAATCCCTGCATCTATCCTTTATATACAAAAGGTATAGATGCAGGGATTTTTTATTATATACATATTAGTTTTCTGACAAAGTTATACTAAAATTAGCTATTTTAATACCAAATGTAAACCAAATAAGATAAATATCGTTAATTTTGCAATTAGAAAAGCTTTTTTAATAGCATTGTTGTAAATGTAGAATAACTAAAACTTATAGGATTTATGGAACTAAGACATTTACGCTCCTTTGTTTATGTCGCCGAAACAAAGTCGTTTAGTACGGCTGCCACACGTTGTTGCGTCACCCAGTCGGCGGTAAGCCAGCACATTCGCGCCCTGGAGGACGAGTTGGGTTGCAAACTGCTAATCCGTACATCACACGGTATTATGCTCACCGAAAGCGGCGAAGCCCTGTTGCCTCGTGCCAAAGAAATACTGAAGCAGACCGAGGACTGCAAAGAGCAAATTAACGCCCTCAACAACTGCATGACGGGCGAACTGCGTATAGGCGTAGGTTCGTTTATTGCTCCGTACGTCCGCATGGCAGCATTGATTTTTATGGAGAGATACCCTAACGTGCGTATCAATGCTGATTTTACTAAAGCCTACATCCTCAACCAATCGCTAAGAGCGCACATGTTAGACCTTGCTTTCACCATGAATATGGCATACCGCCACGAAGGAATAGAGTCGAGACCCTGCATACCTTTTAATGTGTATGCTATTATGCGCGACACCCATCCGCTTGCTTCGCTCTCAAAGGTGTCGTATGAGGACCTTCTGAAGCACCCCATCATCATGCCCGACATAGGCGAACGTGCCATTGAGACCTTTCATCAATACATACAGCGCGACCTATATAGGCTCAACATCAAGTGCATCATCAGCGACCCTGACGAAGCTCTTGCTTCGGCGGAAGAAACCAAGTACGTCACCTTTATGCCTAAGCTCTATCTGCGCAACCACCCTACCCTTGTGGCACGTCCAATCGTAGGACTCGAACAGCAGTTGATGAGCAACGCCCACTGTATGCAGGACGTACCAAAGAAGCGAGCTGCACAACTCTTCCTCGACATCATCCGCGACGAGGTAGTGCCATACATTTCCGTAGTCGAAGATTCGCAAAAGAAGTTTACGCCACCACCTTGATAGTCATTAGATTTTCTTATACCGAACCGAGCCTCACGTTAGCAGCGTGAGGCTTTTTTATTTAAGTATTAGTCGAAATTATACGTTATATCACCTCAAGAACACTTAATAAAAAACACTTCGCTCCCACCACTTTCTCCCCTACCTTTGCAACAAGTTCAATAATGAACGAAACCAACCAAACACAAACAACTATGCAGATTAAAACTAATGACGGCAACTTTGACGTTGCCAGCAAGGGACTTGGCAACACAGCCTTGGGTCTCGGCATCGCAGGCTTGGCAACGAGCCTATTGGGAGGCAGTGCCTCGCTTCTGGGCCTCGGAAGAAACAACGGTATGACCGCCAACCCGTCCGACCCTGATGCGCGTTTTGTCACTAAGAGTGAGACTAACCTTATTCAGGAGAACAGCACTCTGAAGACCGAACTCGCTATTCAGAAGAGCGAGAACTACACCGACAAGAAGCTCGTGGAAGTGACACAGTATCTTGACACGAAGTTGCGCCGTGTGGAAGACAAGGTAGACGCAAACAAGGATGCGCAGCAAGCCGTCAACGCACAGCAGATGGCTTACAATGCGGCAGCTAACGCCAGCATCGACGTGCTCAAGTCGCAGGTGGCATCGTTGTCAAGCGTAACCAAGTTGTTCATCCCTTCAACCAACGTATGCCAGACTGGTTGCGGTTGCGGATGCAATCAGTAAGAGAATGACGTAATTCTGTTATATATGGAATACAAAAATTCGCAAATCTTGGCGGCAGTCGTGTCCGAATGGGCACGACCCGCCATTTCGCAGATAGCCGCAGGCAACCTCATGCGCTTACCCATGCTTCAGTCTCTGCAAGCCACCATCAGTTCGTTAGGCATTGTCAGTGGCAACTATGCCCTACAGAAGGACATCGAACCACTCATCCAACCAATCATCAACTCGCTCGTCGCCCCTATGCTTGCCCGATATTTTGGGCAGATCCCCGAAGAGAGCATACCGCAGATGGCACACGACATCGTGGAGAAGATGCGCGATAACGGACCGCTGTCTGTGCTCGAAGGCATGGTGACGTTTGAAGAAGAAGATTTCAACGAGCTTGCCGATCTTCTTGATAAGAACCTACCCGTAGGGCAGACGCAAGGCTATCAGGTAAAACATTAAACAGAGTAACAACACCAGCGGCGGCAAGCATCGTCGCTATAATAAAACAGAAACGATTATGAACAAACGTACCATTCCGGCTATCATTATAGCCACACTTGCGGCAGGTGCAACCGCCGCCGCACCCTATTATGATGTCAACATCACACAGCAGCTCTGCACACCGGCTTGCGTAGACGAGACACCCGTGTTCGCTCCGCAGTTCTCCGTAAAGAGCATTGCCAACGTAGGCACATCACAGTATATCATCGTCATTCACGTTGAAGGCGTGATTAACTACATCCCTTGCAACTGCGGCTCGTGCTGCACACGCTCACAAGTGGTGTCGCAAGACTTCACCATTCCTGTTTTCAGCGCCACCGCTATCAATTCGGTAAACATAGCAGTGGGAACCGTACAGAACGGCATAGCACGCATGTCGTGCTGCAACTGTTCCAAGACTTTCGTTTCCGACTGCCCCGTAACTCTCACTCTTGCAACTACATAAAACCATGATAGTTTTGATAGCTATAGTCACCATGATAGCTGCCACGCTTGCCCAACACCTCGGACTGGCCGAAGCTATTGCGCGCGTTGTTGATAAGGTAGCATCGTGCCCTCAGTGTTTCACTTTCTGGGCCACAATGTCGGCATTGCTCTATCTCGGCCACGATGTCTACGCATCGGCACTGGCGGCTATTGTGGTGGCTTATCTGTCAAACTGGTTCGTGTTGCTGTTGCTTATCCTTCAACGTAAATTCACAAAGCTATATGAAAAAGAAAGACACACAACCGATCGCCTCGACCACTGAGGCAAAGGTAGAAAGCAAGCCCCAAGCGCAGACATTCTATCCTATATTGCATGTCTCTGTGCAAAAAAGCCTGATTGTCCCACATTTTCGGGGTATTTGCCCCACATGTTAAACATATAAAACTCAAACAAAATGAATTATAAACAGATGATTGAACAGGCACGTGCCAACGGCATGGCCACCGAGAAGAAGATGTGGGCAGCAGTAGAAACTCTCTCTACCGACCTCCTTGCGCTTGAGCAGACCGACCCTAAGCTCTACTGGCACATATTGCGCCGTCAGCACGCCGTTCTCTACGGACGACACTATTCTGAGAAGATGGCCAACCACGATGTGAACGCTCTTGTCTATAGCGGCATGTACGATGAAGAGGGTACGCCAACCGACGGAGGTGCACATTGGACTCGTATCAAGGTAGACGAGCTGACTAAGGGCATGAAGTTTCACGCCAATGTCAATGCCTGGGACAAATACGTCGCCTTCAACTCTATGTATGCCGACCTCTGCGCTTGCATGAACGAAGAGGAGATAATAAAAGCCGCCTACGCCTTCTACTTTTGTGATGACGATTGGCAGCCCTGCGAAGACGACTGCACTAAGGTGTGGGACTATAATGCCCTACACGCCACCCTCTAATTTTTGAATTTTACATTTGTTTTCTTCAAAGCCACTTTGCGCCAATTACACAAATCGCAGAGTGGCTTCATTTGTATCTTCGCTTTATATGCTCCCTATCATGTCCGCCCCACCAAATTAAAAACTCCTACCTTTGCTCATGAAAGAAACCCGAAAATATGACACAACGAAACATCAACCTTACGCTGCCTCGTTCATGGAACGAGTGCAGCACCGAGCAGTTGGAGCTCATCTCCCGCATAATGCTTGAGCAGATACAGCGAGCCGACCGTTATCATCCTTTCGACATGCGCAATGTCAAGATAGCGTGCTTCTTTGTCCTGTCGGGCATGGAGATAGTGGAAGGCATAGACGAGTCGAAGCCTCTTGAAGAGCAACACTACACTTGCCGACTCTCCACCACGAGCCGTCGCAACCGTTTCTTCCGTCGCAAACAGCAGAAGGAAGAAAACTTCCCCATCTACTTATGGCAGCTCAATTATTGGCTAACGCCCAAGCCGAAGACCGACGACCGCAACTCGGCTGAGTATCTTGCTTCTGGTGCCGGACTGCTCGACTGGCTCGACAATGAGCGTGGAGCTCACCTCACTCGCTTTCCTTACCCCACCCTTCGCCTACGCAACAAGCGTGGTCTGCTACGTCACAAGACCGACTATGAAGGTCCGGCGCAGGATATGGACGGATTTTCCTGGCAGCAGTATCGCTTTGCCTCCGATCTCATGGGACAATACACCTCGCTCGCCAACAATCTTGTCAAGATGAAGCAGATGGGTAAGTTCACGGCCGAGCAGATAGCACTGCAAGCCGACAGCGTAGACCAGGCACGTTCTATGTTCCTCGCCACCAACTTCAACCGTCGTATCGACTTCATCGACACCAACACCAACATGAAGGTGCACGATTTCCATTACGACACCCGCCAGTTCGACACCCAAGCCCCACTCTTCCGTCACTTCCCCGACCACCAATGGCAACCCATCCTCTTCTGGTGGACCGGCATGATGAACATCCTCTCACGGCGTTATCCTCATGTGTTCAAGGTGCAGAAGCTCGACCGCACACAGCGACCCTCTACCCCTCTTGAGATATACACCGCCACCATCGCCACCATGCAGAAATACGCTGGACTGAATGAAGACCAGGTGAACAACCAGTCGTATTCGCTCGTGCTGGAGCACTTGGAGCGGCTGAGCAAGGAGAATGAGGAAATGGAGAAGATTCGCAAGGCGAAGTGAAAAGGAAAAAGCGAAAAATCCAATGGCTTATTAACGAAATTATAGAGTATGTTAAAGATTATGTTTAATGACAAGTACGGACTGACTGATGCCGTGCTTGCAAAGCGAAAGACGCAGACAAGGCGAATTATCACCAACAAGGAGATGCTTAAAGTCATCAAGAAGTACGATACGTTGGGGCGCTCTTTTTACTTTCGATTTTTATTAAATCCTGATTTAAGAGAACGATTCATCTACAATCGCAGAGTGATGCGCTATCAAAAGAACGAGACCGTAGCTATTGCGCAATCGTATGCCGACATTACGCCTCAAGCAGATTGGGCAAACTGTATGATCCGCAAAGAGGAAATAGGTTGGAATAACAAAATGTTTGTTCGTACCGAAGATATGCCCCATCATATCCGTATAACCAAAATTCGTATTGAACGTTTGCAGGATATTAGCGACGAGGATTGTATAGCTGAAGGCATACAGAAATATCCAGATGTGCATAACTATATGTGGGGATTCTCTTACATCAAGGGCGCAGCATTAAAGTTTGAGTTGTCAACAACGCCACGTGAAGTTTATGCCAATCTGATAGACCGCATATCTGGCAAAGGTACATGGGAATCCAACCCTTATGTATTTGTTTATGATTTTGAATTAATAGATTAGCTTATGTATCTAAAGATAAAACGCCACAACCGTCCCGACTGCATCGTAATGCTCTGTCAAGACCGCACCACAAAGAAATGGTGTTTCGTAAACCTTTCCGCCGAGCACGTCTGCACCTGCCGCTTCGACACCATCGACGATGCTTTTGCCGATATTAAAAAGCGTGCGGAAGTAGCGAGCTTCTCAGTATTCAATAATCCCTTTGCTCCACATCTGACCGCAAACGCAATCAGCTATAAGCTTCCGGCACTCGACCCGACTGTATACAGGGCGATGATAGAACAGTCGTTGAAGGATGTGGAGGAAATGGACAATCGTCTATCTGATTTGTAAGGGATTTAAGTGAAACGACGTAAGTATTCACGAAAATATAGAGGACAATGAAGATACATAAAGAAAGACAATACATCGTAACCGTCAATACGGAATACATCCGCCAGTTGTATGAGCAGCAGACCGACAAGAAAAAATCGCAGCAGCAGATTTTGCAGGAAGTATTGGAGTTTATTGACAAGTTCATTGAAGGCAAGATAAAGTGGATAACCCGTTATATCTTGCCCGACGGGTCGCCATCGTTCACCATTACGCCACTTGTGCGGCATAACCTGCAAGAACGACGTAAGACGAAGCGAAGAAAGAGATAATTAACTAAAATATAGAGAACAATGAGAACAATTAAGTTTAAGGCAAAGAGAGAATGTAAGGAACAATGGGTCTCAGGTGATTTGATCCATTCTCTTGATGGTAAATTAAACATATTGGGATTTGTTGAAGAAGAAGGCAAAATTGGTTTCACTGGGGCACATCCAATCGACCCCACCACCGTCTGCCAGTTCATCGGTGCCCTTGACAAGAACGGCAAGGAGATTTATGAGGGTGACGTGTTGCGCTCTGATGAATATCCGTACAGTTGTCTCGAAGACGGAAAGCGCGACAACTACTTCGGTGTAGTGTTCTATAACGAGCAAGTATCGGCATTTTGTCTACTGACGGTAAAAAATCCCGAAGCAAGTGTAAAAGGTATTTCGGACGGTATTTCCGATTTTATTACGCAAAACGAGCTAAAGGACTTCGAGGTTGTCGGCAATATCTATAACTCCGAATGGAAGCTATACGGCGAGTATTTGTAAGAAGAAAAGGAGTTAACCGATGATAAAAGCAAAAGATCTTAGAACGGGCAACCTTGTAAGGGTAAACCACGATTGCATGTTCCCGAAAGGCACAATGTGCGTTGTTACCGATATAAATCCCCTAAAAGTCTTTGACGATAAAAAAGGAGTCGTCACTCTATATGCTATCAACGATGAAGACGACGGACCTTGGGGCGTTTGGTGCAACTATGTCGAAGGCATACCTATCACGCTTGAAATACTTAACAAGAACGATTTTAAAGAAGAAGTCGTTGGCGAATATTATACAAAGCCTCTTGATAACGAGGAATATCCTCTTGCGAGAGATTTGGCAGTAGAGTTAAAAAGTGGCAATTGGGCCGTATACATAAGGTATTGTAGATTGCCTGACCATGTTCTGATACGCCGCATTCAATACGTCCACGAGCTCCAAAATACCCTTTGGGGGGTGCTGGGCTTGGATGCAGAACTAAAATTATAAACGAGATATGAAATTTGATATTATTGATTTTATGATGGCATCGCTTCAGGTTGCCTTCCTTGTGATGAAACTCTGCGGAGTAATCAGTTGGTCGTGGTGGTTAGTATTGCTGCCCATACTCTGGGTTGTTGTGATAAACGTTCTCGTATACCTTCTTATCGCTTGCGTAAAGTTGTACAAGTTGCTTCCTCGCTTTAAGCAGTATGGCACCGACAACGAGGTTGCTATTCGCTTGAAAAAGATGCAGAAGGAAAGGGAGAAGTTTGAGCGAGAAATGTCAGAGTCTACCAAAACGATACAATGACCCACATCTACATTTCCGTGAATCCCGTTAGCCATCGGCTCGAATGGCGAGGATGGGGGAAAACTTCTCGCCCACCCTTCGAGCCACGGACTACAAATGCCACACTGTATAATGATTGAATATGATTAAGCAGCATCCATTCGACGATTTTCATCAGCGCATCCATTGGAGCGGAACCTGCATCGGAACCGTAACTCAACAATGGGGTAATCCTGCACCTCGTCACGGATGGAGATTAATGATTGAATATGACTGACCCTTACTACAAGCGCGGCATTATCCGCAAGGACGGCAAACTGTATGGACGCTATCCTGACGGCTCACTCTATCGCATCTACTCCACCACCGACCGACCGTTCCTTCAGTTGGTGGACGTAGACGGCGAGACGTTCCTTCGCATACGCCAAGCCACCGAGCTGGGCTACACCGACTGTCCCTGTCCAGGAGCCGCCGACCTAAGTTATCCGTCCTCGGCTCTGAGGCGCAGTCGCACAGTCGGGGGGGGTAAGCTCGTAAACGCACTGACCGCTGCAAGTGGCGGAATCTGCGTGTTTGTTGAATTATAAATAAAAGGAGAAATGAATTATGAGTTACAATACAAAAAAGATAATCGTAAAGAACGAGGACACAGGAAAGGATGAAGACGTAAAGCTGTTCTATTCTACCATTACTGACAACGTAGGTATCACTTGCGGCGACCAGGAGGTTTTTCTTACTCAAGACCAGTTTAAGGCTTTGGCTTATCTTATGAGGAGATGTTTCTATACAAGAGACATTTTGAATGAAATGCGTGTGGCTATCAGTTGTTGCGAATATCCCTATAACGTCTATTCTTCCCACGATGGAAAGAACTGGGATTTGGAGGTTGAAAAGGATTGATATGACTAATCTTGACTTCTACCAATATCCTCGTGGCAATAACGATGGAGGTAAATTAGGCACAGACGTTTGCCCAACCATAACAATCAACTCGTTTCAGCAAAATGTATTTTTGATTGAAGAATATGACTAACATCCAACTCTTAAACACCGACCGCGACCATTGCGCCCCGACCGTCCTTGCCGGATATTACAAGTTCGGCTCACGCACACTTCTGCTGGGCGATTATGGCACAACTGGGGGGCAATTTTGATAGAATATGAATAACATCAAGATTGATTGCCACATCCAACCCATTAAACAAAACAACAATATAATCATGGATAAAAAGGTAAATGTGACAAACGGAAACAGTGCTTGGGAAGACTTCAAACATTGGTACAAAGGATTCAGTAACGCTAAGGCTGTAAAATGTAGACGACAGAATATAGAATCTCTTGAGAAGTTACAGAAGGAGTTGGGTTTTATAAAACCCGAGGACTGGCGTTATGATTGAATACGAATAAAAACTGCAACTATATGATCACAAAACTCAACTTCACCGACCGCACTATCAAGAGTTATGCCATCCGCAAGCTCACGCCCAAGGAGTGTTTCCGACTGATGGGCGTTCGCGACAACGTAATCGGCACGATGCAGAGCAGCAATGCCCAAGCAGCCGAACGACTGCTCGACTGGAAGGGCAAGGGCAAACCCGAAGACATGGCCATATCTGCCTCACAACAGTACAAGCAAGCAGGAAATAGCATTGTGGTGGACGTGTTGGCCCACATCTACGAGCAGCTTTTCTACCCCGCACCACCTAAGCCTCGCCCAGGCGAACAACTTTCGCTCTTCGACGACCTCGAAGACACGTTGCCCGACCTGCCTACCACCGCAGCCAACAAGAACGAGGAGAAGATATTCCTCACCACGTTCTCCGGCTACGACTCGCAGCTCATGGCAGCCGACGTGCTACGCGAGTGGCATCCCGACTTCCGTTGGACGTGCAAGGGATGGAGCGACATTGACAAATACGCCTGTCAGATGCACAACCTTGTCTTCCCTCAGTTTGCCGACTGCGCCTTGGGCGACATCACCAAAATAGACTGGCACGAGGTAAAAAGCTCGCTCCAAGGACGCGAAGTGGACCTCTTCACCTATTCCTCTCCCTGTCAGGACATCTCGCAAGCCGGCAAGCAGATGGGTCTTCAGGAGGGCAGCGACACCCGAAGTGCCCTGCTGTGGCGTGTGGCAGATGCCGTGGAGGTGCTGCGCCCCAAATATCTCTTGCAGGAGAACGTGGCGGCATTGGTTAGCCAGAAGTTCATGCCCGACTTCCAGAAATGGCTCGACAAACTCTCGTCGCTCGGCTATGTGAGCCGTTGGGCGCGACTCAACGCCAAGAACTACGGTGTGCCGCAGAACCGCGACAGAGTGTTCTGCATCTCCATGCGCCAGGACGTAGCCTTCGACTATCAGTTTCCCGAACCTTTCGAGCTGCGCACCCGACTGGAAGACGTGCTCGAAGAAGAAGCGCCCGACCGCTATTTCCTCAAGGACGATGCCGTGAGCAAGTTCCTTAAGGCGAACGATTCTGACAATGCCTTATTCCTTCAGTTTGATCTGCCACCGACACACGAGGCGGCAATGTTCCTCAAGACATGGCTCACGCTGCGCATGAACACTCTCAACGGGTGGAATATGGAGTTGGACGAACTGCACGATTGTATCGAGAACGAGCGAGATGTATTAAACAGCGATTTCGCAAGTTTCAGCGAATGCCATACTTTCCCTTGCGAAGGTTTTGAGGAATTGTTTAAGGAGAATATGAAGAGGAAAAAATGACACTCCCTTTCAATACCGAATCCGACGGCACGTCTCGCACTATCAAATCCCAATATTTCAAAATGGGAGTAGCGAATGTGCTTGACCTTTCGCTTGATGGAGCCAACTTTAAAGCCACTGGCGTAATCGTGATATATGAATAACAACCCTCGCCCCATCATCCTCGGCACTTACAGCCCCTCGCAGAACGGCATCATTGTGTCACCACACGGCATAGCCCTGTGTATTGCTGGGGGAGGTAAGGGGCACGACGTGGATAAACCGAAAATATTGATAGAGTATGATTGACCGTTCCGTCCTCGTCCACTACCGCACCGAGGAAGCAAAAGCCTTCCGCCGTGAGCATGGAGACCGGGGAGGGTGTAAATACCAAGACAAGCTGCATCGTCCCAGTCCGTGGCCGTGGAGCAACACCATCAGCACAGCAACCAAAGACAACCTCCTATGCGTAACATTCATCTGATACACGAAGCCCGAACCGAGCACGCAAAAGCCGTGCGCCACAGAACCGGCACTAACGATTTTCGCGATAAGGAATGGCATCTGCGGCAGGGACGTATGATGCAATGTATAGGAACGTTTCTCACTACAGACAATCTGATAGCAATATGCTACGAATAAGAATTGCAGCCTTTCGTGGCCGCCCTTTGAATGGTGAACGATTGCCCAACATTCAGCGCATGGAGATAAACGGGGGGGGGACAACCAACACGCTTACGTCAGTAGGCAAGGATAATATGGCATATATTGAATATCTATAAAGAAAAGAATATGAATATAAACGAACTTATAAACCGCCTTGAGCTTTTGCGTAAAGAACATGGCGAATTGGAAGTAACAGTCAATGACGACGAGATTTTAGATGTTTGTTTTTACAGTTACAAAAACGCCATTGATATTGAAGGTGTTAATGGCAGAGATCTTAATCCTGATTGTTGGTAATGAAAATTCCTTTTGTGCAACGCACATCCCAGCTCTGCCCACGTCGGGGGTACTCCACCGCCCTGTCCGCACGCTACGACGGATGGGCAGGACTCTACGACGAGCACGGACAGCACACCATTGTATTGATAGAGTATGACTGACAAGTATTACATCGGCTGGGTGCGCAGCGGCAAGGACGGCAAGGGCTTCGTAAAGAGTCGACCGCGCAAGCGGATAGCCAATGCCGTGACGACAATGGTCGGAAGAGGTATTGCCGACCCTCGCGACGGACTGGGCAACACTACACCGCATATAGTATATAAATTTGAATAAGAGATGAAATTAAGAATAATTTCCATGGAGGTCTATACAGGTTGCATCCCTGTGGCCGTATATATGGTTCAGAAATATGTCGGAGACTGTATCTTCGGCAAGTGGGTAAACATCAAAGGATTTACCGACAAGCGAAGGGCTGCGGCATTAATGAGTATGTTGAATAATTAAAAAAAAACCGTAAAACAATAGAGACAATGAAAACAGAAGAAATTAACCCTGGTGACATCCTTTACGAAAAAGAGCGAAATTTGTTGGTAAAGGTGGCTCGAGTAGATGAAGACGGAGTGGTTAAATGTTCGGCATACACCGACATGCAAAATATATTCAAGACCGTACCTCCACCCTATCGCATAGGTACACACACAGCCGAAGCCTATGTCCCTGCCACCGACGAACAGCGCAAGTATATGGAGAGAAATCTGGCAGTATGCAAGTATGTAAATCTGCCTAAAAACAACCGTATGGAGGTATTGGCCTATATCATCGCCGACTTGAAGGCAGAGAACATGATGATGACGGAGCGCGTGCATCAGCTCACGGACGACTACAACAACGTGGTACGCCAGTTGCGCGGAAAGGAAAAACATGAACCTAATACAGAAGGCTACACTCTTGGTGAACTGACTGAAGCCTTGGATAAATGCGAGGCGTTGGAAAAGGACAACAAGATACTTGCGGCTGAAAACAGAAACTTAGAACGGATGTATAATGAACTGAACGAAAGGTTTAAGACAATCGAAAGTCTCAAAGAGGATTCGCGAAAGAAAAGAGACGAGCAAGAGGCGTTCATAAATCGCTTTAAGTCAGCCGAGCCCATTGAAATGGGACAGGAATGTAAGTATAAATATAAATCCCTCCAAAAGACCAAGCGAAAGATTGGAGAAGAAGAGTGTCGCACCTGCCCTCACTTTATGAAAGCGAATGTGTTCGACATGGATTTCTTGGTGTGTGCTTATCTTTACGACAAAAAAAAGGAACATGACGCACACGAAAGAATGGCAACCGATGAATAGCCCCATTCACACCCTCTGCCTCGGTCTCCTGCTCACCACACCCTACGACCGCATGTTTGAGCAGAGCCGCCGTGTGTATTCCGCAAAGGGAATATCGCCCACGCTGCATACACAAGGGGGAGGGAACCAAGAGATTAAGGTATTGGTGGAGCTGTAAGAATGTCCGCACCATATCGCCGACAACACCTATCTTTGCACATATCACTGAATGATACGAATGAGACTAACATCGTTTTCATTTGTTTCGTCTGGTGACAAACAAAAACAACATTTCATCTATGATACAACATCAACATTGGGAAGATTCCACTCGCATACTCATTACCGACGAGCAGCATCATGGCAGCATACAGGTGTTCATCCCCAAGCGCACCGAAGACAATCCCTTGGATGGCGAAGCTGGCGCTCTCATCTATTCGCTGTGGGTGGGCGAACGGCACCGTGGCCGTGGAGTGGCAAAACTCCTGATGGAGGCAGCCGAAAGGGAGCTGAAGCGTTGCGGCATAGCGACCGTCGCAATATCGTGGGACGGACGCGACTCTCCACCGTGGGTGTTGCAATGGTATGAAAGGTTGGGCTACGAAGGGAAGGCGTTCGATTACCGATGCTGCACGCTTCTCAAACGGCTGTAGCCAAACAAAACAACTCATCCCGAAGGCCAAGGGACCGTACTCAGTGTACCGCATGTCGCCACTCCGTCCAACGTATTTAACGGGTTTTGGTGCAGACGAGCGAGGAGAAGGAAAACTCAACCACTGCACATCTTTTTGAGAATTTATAGACAAATAAACAATGTAATTTATGAAAACAAAGAAAATTGTTATGGCATCCCTACTACTTGTGGTTGCCATTGTTATCGGCTCGCTGGTAGCCACCTACTTTAGTTATAACAACCGTGAGATTGCCCTTCGCCAGCAAGCCGAAGCGCAGCGTGGAAAGATTGATGGTGTTCACGACAAGATGTGGAAAATCATTCAGCAGAAGGCGCAGGTCACCGACGAGTATAAGCAGACCTTCGAGAAGATTTATCCGCAGCTTATTGCCGGACGCTATCAGAACGACAAGGGTACGATGATGAAGTGGATAAAGGAGAGCAACCCCAACTTTGATGTATCGCTCTACCGCGACCTCATGCAGACCATCGAGATACAGCGCACCGAGTTTCAGACCTCTCAGGAACGTATGCTTGACATCATCCGCGAACACGAAACGCTTACTCGCACCTACCCTGCCCGATGGTTTGTGTCGAACACCATGCCTATCGAGTATAAGGTCATTTCGTCGTCGCGCTCCAAGGAAGTGATGTCGGAAGGCGAAGACAATGACGTGAATCTGTTCGGCAAGAAAGAGTAAAAGCGTATGGAACTACTCGTTTTTCTCATCCCCTTCTTTGTGTCGGCAGTGTTGCTGATATTCTTCCGCAAGCAAACAACATGGTGGGAACATGCCATACTTATCATCCCCTCGCTCCTTGTGGGCGCAGCGATGATATGGGCGTTTGAGCGCGTAGAGTCGAGTGACACAGAATACTTAGGCAGCTACGTCACGAAGATACGTTATTATGAGCCGTGGAATGAACAGGAGGAGCATACCGAAACCTACACCGACGACAAAGGCGAGAGTCACACCCGAACCTATTACACCACGGTAAACCACCCCGAACGTTGGACCTACTACGACCATTCGGGACGTGAGCGAAAATGTTCCAATGAAGACTTTTCGGCTATGAAGCGTCGCTTGTCGGTGGCTTCGGTGTTCGTGGATATGCACCGCCACTATTACACCCGTGATGGCGATGCGTATGAATACCGATGGAACGCTCAGCCCGCTACGCTCTATTCCGTTACCCGTGAACATGAATACGAGAACAAGGTGAAGGCTTCGCGCTCGGTGTTTAAGTTTGAGGACATCAGCGAAAAGGAGGCTCGCCGACTTGGTTTGCACGACTATCCCAAGATACGTTTTTGCGACCAGTCGCCTATCATCGGAGCAAAGTTCTCTGCCCGTCAGGAGCGAGCCATCCGTGTGCTCAACGCCCAATACGGACCGAAAAAGGAGTTTCGCCTTTACCTTCTCTTCTACCGCAACAAGCCGCTATCCATTGCCGACCGTCAACGCTCCTACTGGCAGGGAGGCAACAAGAACGAACATGTGGTGTGCGTAGGCCTTGACAGTCGTAACCGCGTGATGTGGAGCGATGCCTTCTCATGGTGCGACTCGCCCGTGCTTGCCGTGAAGAGCCGCGACTGGTTTATGTCACACCGGCTTGACCTCTGCGCCTTTGCCTCGTACATCGAACCGATTGTGCAGAAGGAGTGGAAACGAAAGGAGTTTTCCGACTTCAAGTATCTCTCGGTAGAACTGAGCAACAAGGAGTATTGGGCTATTATTATCTTCATGCTCTTGCTCAACATCGGCTTAAGCGTATGGGTAGTAACCAACAATTATAAAAATTAGTATAAACAATAACAATTAAACAAAAACAATTATGGATTTCATTTTTTCAACACTCATCGTGATTCTCATCATCCTGCTGTTTTCCATCTTCGCCGCTTGGCTCGACAGGTTTGGACGGAAGGACAAGGAGGAGTTTATTGAGAAAGCCATTGACAAGGTTTCATCGCTCCTTACTTCCAAAATCGCCGTGGTGATGGATCAGTACAAAGCTGGCCCGTGGTATCTTGTGGTATATACCAAGGAAGCCAACCACCCTATATGGATCTCTAACAACAATATCCGCAGCGTGCACCCTGACCCGAAGAACCGCAAGATCATTATCAAGCAGTTCTGTAATGAGGATATGGTGATTGAGAACGTGGAGAACTACGAGATGTGCTCGGGCAACGAAATGTGCGACTACGACATGTAGGCAGACGCAACTAACAATATACTTTGACTGGATGTTTTATTCGCAAATTTAAATTTAGGCATGGTCCTGTTGTCCGTGAGGATAGCAGGGCTTTTTGTTTATCCTCTCCCGGAGCATGTCCGCCCCCTCTCCCCGTCTTTCCCTATATTTGCATCATAAAAACATTCAACAAAACACATATTCATAACAATGATAACAGTTAGCAACATCAGCGAGCTCCAACAGCGTAGTGAGGAGCTACAGTCGCAAGGCTACGAGGCAGTTCTGCCTGGCGCGTTCTGTGCGCCCAAGCAGGGAGGCAGCAACGTGTTTTCGTGGGGCGAGTACGTTCACCAGAAGCTCACGGCTTCGGCCACCATGACCGGAGCGGATGGCAATGCGGCACGACGGGAGATTTCCTCCGTGTTCGGTTCGTCGGGCGGCGAGAACAAAGCCAAACCCGAAGGTGTGGGTACGCCTGGACTGGGATTTATGGAGTGGGGCGTGGGCAACCAACTGCCCAACCTCGTGTATCTGCTCTCCAAGCTGTCGCCCTTTCCGGCAGCAGGAGTGGATTTCGTTAAGAAAATTCTCGTAGGCCGTGGTCCTTCGCCCAAGTATCACTATACGCAGTATGTCGGTGGCAATATCACCGAGAAGTCTATCCCCTATGCTTCGGCTGGCACCCTGCTCCGCGGACAGATAGCCGACCTCAAGGCTAAGGAAAAGCAAATGTCAGAATCGGAAAACCAAACGTCACGTTCGGTAAATCAAACGTCAGAGTTGGATAATAAATTCTCTCAATCGGCGAACAATTCTGAGAATGAGGACAGCGAAGAGATGAAGTCGCTCAAGGCCGCATTGGAAGAATGGGAGCGCACCAATAAGGAGCTGCAAGAGTTTATCGAGAACAACGGCCTTATGCGCACTTATCTTGAGATGGCAGGCGATATGTCGCTCATGTCGCAATGCTTCTGCGAGTTGCATCTCAACCAACGCCAGTTGGACTCTGAAGGTCGCCCCGTGCCTACGTCACAGTGGAACCCGAAGATTGTCGGCATCAAGCCTCGCTCGGTGTTCACCACCCGACTGGAGCGCATGGACAGTCAGTATCGCATCAACTATGCCTACCTCTCTAACCAGTGGCTCGACTCCACCCAGACGCTCACCGAAACCGACCGTCGCATTGCCGCCGTGCCTTATCTCGCAGCCGACACAGCCGTAGCTGACCTCAACCGCCATGTGCGTGAGGCTCGCCAACAGCGAGTGAGCCGCAAGAACCGCCCCACACGCTTCATCATGTCGCCACGCGACTTTGGCGGCCCCTACTATGCCGATGCCATGTGGCACAGCATCTTTGCCGGAAGCATCTTTGAGTATGCCTTTACTATCATCGACGACCGACTCACTCGCAAGCGCAACAGCAACATCATCGGTCGCGTGATCTACATCCATCAGGAATATCTCAAGCAGCTCTACACCCAGCAGGGCGAAAACAAGAGCAAGACGATGGCTCAGATACAGCAGGAGGTGTTCACCGACATCAACCGCTGGCTGTCTAACCCCGACAACGCAGGTCAGGCTCTTATCTCTGCCGTGTTCACCGGACTGGACGGTAAGGAGCACAAGGCGTGGGAGATTGTGGAGATTGAGACCAAGGCCAACTCGCAAGCACAAGCCGAGAAGACCGAGCTTCAGGAAATATCATCCATCATCTTCTTTGCCATGGGCTTGGACTCGAAGCTCATAGGCAACACCCCAGGCGACGCTACTTCATCGGGCGGCACCGACCTCCGCGAGCGTTTCCTCGTAAAGCAAATCCAGTTCGCCCCATTGCAGCAGCTCATGCTCCGTCCATTGGAGGTGATAAGCAAGTTTAATGGTTGGGACCCTCACCTGGTATGGCAGATAGACCGCGAAGTGCTCACCACGCTGGATAACTCGAAAACGGGGGTGACGATGCAGGAATAGTAACGAACAAATGATATAGAGAATGATTGAACTGAATAAGATATATAATGAAGACTGCCTCGAAGGAATGAAAAGGATTCCGGATGGGAGCGTGGATTGCATTGTGTGCGATTTGCCGTATGAAGTTCTGAACAAAGGCAATGAAAAGGCACGATGGGATAACATTATCCCGATGGAGCCTCTATTCAAAGAATACTGGCGAATAGCAAAAACTAACGCTCCTATTATTCTCTTCGGTCAAGGAATGTTTACGGCACAGTTAATGATGGCAGAACCTGACACATGGCGATATAATCTAATTTGGCAAAAAGACAGACCAACAGGATTTCTCAATGCGAAGCGAATGCCTATGCGGATCCATGAGGATATTGCTGTGTTCTATCGTGCGCTACCTACATACAATCCGCAGATGAGACAAGGTTTCCCCACTCACTCACGAGGGCATAAACACGGAAAAGCAAAGGGTAATGTCTGTTATGGAAACTATAATATTGAGACTTACTCAAAAGAAGCATCAACTGAGAAATATCCTATATCTGTATTGTTCTTCGACAAAGAAAAGAATCTTGATATGCACCCCACTCAAAAGCCCGTAGCTCTTATTCAGTACCTCATTCGCACCTACTCCAACGAGGGCGACACCATCTTGGACAACTGTATGGGCAGCGGCACCACCGCCATTGCAGCCATTCGCGAGAAGCGCAACTTCATCGGCTTTGAACTCAACAAGGAGTATTACGACGAGGCTTGTAAGCGCATTAAGCAGGAGCAAGCGCAGCTCACGCTGTTCTGACAACTCAAAAATGGATAATTCCTAATCGCCAACGGCGACAACTCAAAAATCAAAACTCAAAATTCGCATAGCGCATGATACTATCAACAACCAAGGAGCTTCGGCTCCACATTCCCAGCAACGCCATCGACGAGATAAGTTCTCTTCAAGGTATACTCGACAACAGCGAGAAAGATTTTTTGCGCGACAAGTTGGGCGACTCGCTCTACAACCGTTTGTGCGAGTATTATCAGACCGTCTCGCCCGACGACTTCTACATGGCAGTCAGCAACGGCGAACACACTCAGCAACCCTGGATGCAACTCCTGCTTATTGCACAGCGCATGGTGACATACGATGCCATGTCGCGCTTCGCCTACACACAGGCCCTCTCCATCAACGGCACTGGCATTAACGTGGCTTCAAGCGACGACTACGCCACGGCATCCAAAGACCTACTCGACAAGGGTGTGCAGGGCTATAAGCGCGAGGCAATGGTGTCGCTCAATCAGATGCTCGTAATGCTCGAAGGTTGGGCAAAGGATTGTGTTAAAAAACAGGCTTCTAACGTACAGAAAACAGCCGAAAGCGTACCGAATACCGACAATAGTGTACCGAAAACGGACGAAAGTGTGCAAACGACTGAGATTGAGGAAATCACGAATCTATGGAAAGAGAGCACCTATTACTACCTCCACCACGACCTCCTCATTGCCACATGTGCCGACCTTCAGCACTACCTCGACATCTACGAAAGCCGTGAGAAGTTCATCCGTCTTCTGCCCGATCTCCACTTCATCCAGGACGAATACATCAGCGAGGCTATCGGCGACGACACGGTGCAGCGTCTGCTCCACACCGACGACCCTGCCGACAAGCCACTCCTTCGCAAGGTTCGTCGCCTGATGGTGGCTCACCTCGAAGAGCGCACAACAATTCTCACTATTGACAAGGCACGCCGAGCCGCTGCCCACAACGAGGCCATCTCCCTACGCACTTCGGTGCTCCGGCTCATGGAAATGCGCAAGGCAGCGGACGCTGCCAACAACACCCCAGACAAGCCCTCAACCAACACCACCGACTCAACAAGCAAAGGCTACGAAAACAACCAACCAGACAGCAAGATATTCGTGTCGCCACTGCTGTATTAGTTTTCCCAAAGGCTTAGAAAGGCCCAATAAGGCCCAGTAAGGCCCATCAAAAACACCAAAGCATTATGGAAGAAATAATCCGCATTCTAACCCCTGCCCTCTCCGCTCGTATGCTCACCACCGACCAGCGTGAAGCTTTCGAGCGCGGTCTTACTCTTCTTGAGCAGAACCCACGGGCAATGTCGTTCGTAAAGGAGAGCCGACGTTTCCGCGACTATCATCGTCGTGTACGTCAGCTCCTCACCTATCTACAAACCATGCAGACCTCTTGCACGGAGATAAGGCGACACGTAGGCCGCCCCACAAAGGAGGAGCAGGCTGCATACGCTCAGGCTCAGAAGGAGAAGGCTCTTGAGGAAGCGCGTCGCTCGCTCTTCCCCGACTTGCAGCCCGACCTCACCTTGCAGCCTCTCACCTACGGCGGCATCGTGGCCAACCCCAACGGCGAGACCATTGCGTCCACCATGCCCAACCTCATGCAGCTCCGACCGTTTCTCTCCGAACGTCTGCAAGAGCAAGTCAATACCGTGCGTTCCCTGCGCAATGAGATGACAGCAAAGGCTGAGCAAGCCAAGATCATGGCCGAAGCCAACGAGAAGGCTGGCAGACCTATCTACACCGAAGAAGAGATATCCCTTCTCGCCACCCGTGCCGTGAAGATAGAGAGCGAAATCCTGCCACGCATCTACATCAACGTAGACCGCGAAATTGGCGAGGCTTACCTTCGCCTATCCCCACGCACTGGCGACCCCGAATACATCGCCCGAATAGAAAAGGCGTGCAACGTGCCACCGCAGAACCTACGCGCCCAGTTCCGTCCTTTTTATGACAAGGCACTCGCCCGTGACCCTCTCTTCGCCCAGTCGGTAGCCGACAAGATAGCCAACGACCGCCCCGAGGTGAAAGCCGCCCGCGATGCAGCAGCCAAGCACAAATCCGAAGCCGACGCTCTCATAAAGTACATCATGCGAAAGGACAAGCCATCCACTAAAGCACGTGCAAAAGGCCTTACCGACCGCATCGCCCAACTCCGCAAAGACTACACCGACATCGTGACTGAGGACGAATTGAAAGGCTACGAGGCAATATTGGAGAAAGTAAAAAGCGAAGTTTCAACCAAAGGCTTAGAAAGGCCTAAAAAGGCTTAGTAAGGCTTAAAAACAAGACCCATGACCCCATTCCACCAACTAAAAGACATCTGCACCACCGCCTGCCACGACCGCCACGCTTGCGCCGAAGGCTATCGTGCCATGCTCGCCACCGAAAATATCAGTCAGCTCATGGCTGTGTGGCGAGCCAACTGGGAAGACATCGTAGAGAGCAAGTATGCCGACATCATCAACGACCGTCTGCCTGCCATCTACCCCACCCTACGCAAAGAGATGAACGCTGCCGGCATCTACGTCAACGAATGTCCTAAGACAGCGCCAGAGTTCGTGCTTGTTATCGTTACCGACTACGACTTCGTGGTTGACATCAACGACTATGCCCGCTGCTACGTCTTGGGCAAAGCCACCGTCCATGCGTGGAATCATAGTCAGGTGTATAGCGACCGCTGCGACCAAGCCCTAATAGGACTTCACGACTTTGCCTATGGCCATGTAAGCAAAGGCTGTATACATGCCGACACAGCCGCCCGCCTATGGACCACCGCCGATGCCGTTCTGAATGGCAGCGTGACGTGCGAGGCACACGGAGGCACCGTAAAGGCTCTCTCCTACCGCAAGCTCGAAGCCTACGGCGATACCAAGGTATTCTGCAAGACCGACCGCAACATCACGCTATACGGCAACGCCAAAATAATAGTATAACAACAAAGGCTTAAAAAGGCCCAGTAAGGCTCAGCAAGGCTCAGCAAGGCTCAGAAAGGCCCAGTAAGGCTTATCATAATAACAAACCAACATGAACAGCAAACTTACAATTCTTGCCGACGGCAAGCCGCTCGCCCTAAAAGAAGATGCATCCATCAGTATCGAGTTGAGCAACCCATTGTTCAACGACACAGAGATGTTCTCCTATCCCGTTGAGCTGCCCATCGAAGGCAACCGTCATTTCCTCAAAAACGTGGATGATGTTAGTAGCGACATCCGCCCCGTGATCTACGAGCACACGCCGATGCAAATCATCGCCGACGGAGTGCCCTTTGCATCGGGCACAGCCATCATCCAGGAAGACGAGCGACTGGAAGACTCCCTCTCGCTCAACGTCGATGCAAGCACACAGTCGTTCTCCGACCTCATTAGCGACCTCAAGTGCAACGAGGTGCCTATCCCTACAAAATACCACGACCAACTCCTGATTGGAGAGAAAATTGACGAGGTGAACGTGAGCGTAAGTTATAATACAGAGGTGGTAATTAAATATGAAGGAAAGAAGGGCGACAAAAAATTTGGTTCGGTAGGTGGAGGTTATACTTATTCTACCTTCTCACCGCAAGCTCTTGGTTTTTCTTATCCTGCTCAGTGTAAGGAGACTGGCGACAAGCACGAAGCTGTATTAAAGAAAACCTATACCTACCCTAAAGGCAACAGCGTAAAGGTGCCTGATGTACTGACATCGTATATCAATGTAAGTGACCCCTACCCCATAAAACCTTTTTGCAATGCCCGTGTATGCTACGCTCATCACGACCTTAACGAAGATGGTACTACTTCTGACAGCATCGTACAGAAATTTTCCGAGCGTAAGGGGGAAAACTCTGATAAAGAGCAGGAGATGTACGAAGACCGTGGCCCTATCTGGGTGCTTGATGCCGACCGTCCGCAATCGGGCATTTGTTTCTATGTACTATTTTTCCTCGACTGCCTCTTTGAATACCTTGGTGTACAGTTCGACAATTCGGCTCTTACAGCTATCGGCGACTTAAACCGTCTCTGCTTCTTCACTACAAAATGTGCTTACGACATAACCCCTCTTTACGCCAAGTCAATTTACACCGAAAAGGATGAAGAAGTAAAAGCCGGATTGAAAAAAAAGGGTGATGTAAAGGAACCCTTTTTTCATAAAACCGCTAATAATGAGAATGAAGTTCAGTATCTTTTTAGTGAAGTGAACAATTGGCTTAGTTCGCGCGGTTGTGGTGGTCAGTTGAAACTCGAACATCCGAAGGACAAGAACGTACAGGAGGTGAAGTATCGTAAAGTGAATTTCATTTATAAGGTAGTGGATAATTCTTTTGGTAATATATTCTATGACAGGGGAATGTTCAAGGATACTGAGGTTACGCAAGTGAAGGACGAGAATTGGACTACCGCTGTAGTAGGAAGAGACAAAGTGGCAAGTATCACTTGCAAGAGTATTATCAATAAGGCTCAGATGAGCGCAAGTATCTTTCGTATGTATGCCAATGGCGAGAATTTCCCCGCTGAGTCGGTAACCGACGTAATAGACTCGCTTGAGCAGCAGTTTGGTATTAAGTTTCATTATGACTACGAGCAGAAGAAGGTAACCGCTTATCTCATTCGTGACGTATTCCGCAAGCAGAATCCCGAACCCCGTAAGTTCCACGCCGAAGTTCTTTCGATGTTACCCATCACTGAGAAGATAACGGGAGTGCGTGCTGGATATGCAGCCGAGAGCGAATCCAAGGAACAGAAGGATAACATAAAGAATAAAGTAAAGGATTACAACACCGATTATGATTATATTGAATATCCTAAAGACCGCACTGTGACTAACCTTACATATAAGGACATTATCCATCGTGTTTATAATGGAGAAATGAGCGTATTCGTAGACTTGCAGACTGGTAACAAGTATCGTGTCAAAATAGATAAGGAGTTTACCGATGTCAGTAATATGGAACCGAGACTTTTTGAAGTCGCTGCTATGAAGGGAGTAGAAGTAGGCGATTGCTCTACTGTCAATGAGGATTTCATCAGAGAATTCAAGTCGTCGTTTGTGCCTGTCGGCATGGTGGATGCAAACTATCGTAAGGCGCTTTCTGCAATCACGGGTAGTACATGCGCTACCGAGGATAGCACGCAGCCTTCTGAAATTGGTAAGGAATATGAAGGCTTGGAAATTGGTACTATAAACGGCTCTTATGCCAAAACCCAGATGGCAGCTCTCGTTGACGAGGATATGGAGCATGAGTTTGTCAAGCAGTACATCAAGAACATTATGTCGTCTATGGTGGCAGACTTCTACGTCACCGAAGAGCTATCGCTGCGTGAGAGCTACGATCCTTCTTCCACCGACGACGGCAACTCCCCCCTTCAGTCATACGATTGGGGATTGTCGGTGGCCATCATGCGAGGTGGCGGCATCGATGCGACACACGAAGCCTACGACTATAACTATGACGGCTTCGGCAACTCGAAGTGGCGTACAAAAGCTGGCGACTATGCCCTGACTACCGACTCTATTGACCCCTACGGCGTAGAGTACGACTATAACGGCATTGAGCCGGACAACGGTAACGAGGAACGTTTCTCACTAAAGCCTCGTGCTTGGGTGCAGCCCGAATGGGCAGATGCTCCGCTTGTGGTAAACACTCCGTCAGTAAAGAACCGTGGCTACGTAGACGTTTTCCTCGTCGATTACATCTATTTTCTCCTACATCGCAAAAAGTATTACGTCAAGTGCCTCGCCTCCGTAGCTCAAATAGCCGACATTCAGAACCATTGGAAAGAGTGGTGGCACATCGACGGCAAGAAATGCCTAATCAACAAGGTAAATGCTGAGGTGTCTGCAAAGGACGGATTGGGTGAGGTGGAACTGGAGGTTTTCGCTATATAATATAAATGTAAGACACATGTCTTTAACTTCTATAACTTCTTTAAATTCTATAAATTCTAAATTCAATGGCAGCAAATCTGAAATTAGTTGACGGCTCTATATTCAACGGCAACCCTATCGTCTTCACCGTCAATCCTATTGTGCTTGACGGTTCGCCTTCATTTCATCGTATGGTGTTTGAGGTGAAGTGTGGCGTGAGTAACTACGAAACCATACGTTTGACCGAACCCGTCTTGACAGAAAACGGCAAAGCAGTGCAGATAGACGTTTCATCGGCATTGCGCTCCTTCCGCGACTCCTACGAGTATTCGCCTGAGCCAGGCGTAATGCCCGTAGTAAAATTCAACGTATCGGCATACGACGAGTATATGACTGACGGCGAAGTGAAGAAGTCGGAGCCTGTGTCTTATCTCGCCGGCAAAGAAGTGAAGCAGACCATCTTCGGTGGCTTTTCCGACTACGACCGCTTGATGGGCGAACAGGACATGAAGGTGGGCAGACTTACACGCAAACCTAACACCACACCTCAGTTGGTGTGCGTAGGCGAACAGCTCGTCTATGCCGATGCGTACAGTCCGGCTGTAAGTCTGGCAACCGCCACATGGGATGCGCCCGAATCCAAAGCCTACAACATAACGGCAGAAGGCGCACAGACCGTTGGCGGACAGAAGCTCTTTGCCCTACCTGCTTCCGAGGCAGTACGACGCACGGAGTTCCGCTTCATCAACTCGTTCGGTGTGTTGGAGAGCATCAGCATACCCAAGAGTTATGCGCAGGAGACAAGCATCAAAGCCACCAACTACACCGTGACACGCAAGGAGACCTTGCACTCCTTCTCTCGATCGGCAGTACGCAAGCAGGGCGACAAGGAAGGATGGAACTATATGACCGACCCGTTGGATGAAGCATGGCTCGCTTGGTATCTCCACGAATTGCTCATGTCCGAACACGTATGGCTGAAGATTAACGGCAAGTTCCTGCCCTGCATCTTCGAGTCGGAAGAGACCATAAAGTATGCCGACGATACCAAGACAGATATGTACAGCGTATCGTTCACAGCACGACTCAGTTTCTGTGGCAGCACAATCATCTGAATTAGGAGTTAGGATTTAGGAATTGTTTTTTTTGCAGCCGATTTACGACCCTAAGAGACGTATAAGCTCTTGGGGTCGTTTGCGTATGTCCGCACGAATAGAGTTTTTTATGCTAAATTCGCAGTAGAAAATTAAAAGAGTACATGACACAAGCAACAACCCAAGACTATTGGATTTCTCCTTATGCGCTACATATAGAGCGGAACGCGTTAGGCAATCCCGACTATATTCAGGCATCGTGCATGAGCGGTGCACAAATACTTGTGTACGTCAAGGACATTATCGGATACGATGTCGGACATAATTTTCGTCGTTGGCCATTACAGGCATCACCTACTGTATTTAATAGTCATTCAGAGAAGTACGTATATGCAGCTATTCCACGTGATTTTAGCTCTACTGAGTCGGCACGAATCGTGTTCCCATCGGAGCAACTTGACATTTATGGCAAGAACGTGAAAGAAGAACAGATCGGCAACGAGAAGTACTATTATATCTTCTTGCAAGGCGTTCTTACTTCTTCAGGCGACAATGGTACGGAACAACGTACGTGGAAGTCTGATATATTCTCAGGCTATCTGTCCACTAACGAGGCGTTTTCGGCAGGTATGGTCGATACCGTCTGGTACAAGTACGAGACTGTGACTGAACTTGTAACCTTCTTGAAGGAAATGACAATGAAGGCGGGCACTTGGTTTCGGAACTTCTATGCCAAGGCTGTATATATCGTTTCCGGAGGCAGTATTACGTTTGATGGACAGGGATCGTTAAACGGCATTGCTAAAGAGGGCACTTCACTTGACTCTGAAGACAGAATTGTGACTCCTAAATATCTCGATGATAATTCGTTGTCGAGCGTACATGAAGATATTGCGCAGGGAATAATCCGCTTTATGCAAGGCTTGAAGCTGGGCGACGGTGAGAAGGGCATCGACGCTAAGGGCAATGCGGTGCTGGGCGACGTGCAGATGCTGGATGCTGTGCTGCGACGTATCGTGTCGCTGGGCTACGACGGGGCGACACAGCAGGGGTTTGGCATCGTTGACCGTGGTGACGGCAAGTTCAGACTTGACATTCACGACTTGCAAGTGTGGGGCAAGGCTATTTTCCAAGAGCTTGAGGTGAGGAAGCTGTCGTATGCCGGTGGCAATGTGTACCTGAGCGGTTCGGGGGGCAGGATATTCAAAACCGAGGAGTTGATAGAGGCTGACAAGTTGAAGGGCTGGCGCTGCTGGCTGCTGGCCGATGACGGCACTACGGCGACGCAGAACATGTGGCGTGTGGGCGACCAGGCTCGCTGCCAGACGTTCGGGCTGGCTGACAAGCAGAAGCCGACACGCTCGTGGTGGCGACTGGTGACGGCCGTGAGCGAAGAGAATGTGACGCTGACTGACGAGGTGGGCAATGTGCTGTATGACGGCAAGAAGTTCGGGTGGATAGAGATAGCGAAGGACAACTGCGAGACGGGCAGCGACGTGCCCATGGCTGGCGACACAATAGTGCTTGACGGCAACCAGAACCCTAACGAGCGTGACCGCCAGGGCGTCATGATACTGGAGACTACGGGGCCGAACACGCCCCGCATCGTGGCGTATAAGGGTGTTGTGGG
>JAIJMN010000041.1:0-15474 GCA_022735715.1 Prevotella sp. | reverse complement strand
GCCACTACGGTTATCATTGGATCGAGTGAACGCTCGGGCACGTCGATGTAGAGATTGCCTGGAACTTCGCTCCAATAGTTTTTGTTGTAGACCTTCGACTGGATTATTTCGCCGTCGCCTACAACCCAAACGCGGTTGACCTTATTCATAACGCCCTTCACTTCGATAGGACCGTTAGGCTTGTAGGGGAGGTAGAGGTAGAGGATGTCGCCAGCCTTGTTGAGAGTTGTGTAGCCCTGGAAGTGCTCGGCAGGAATACCGGCACGTGTGTCGTAGATTGCTTCCTTGTGCTTTTTTGTCCAGCGACCGAACTCCTTGAGTATTGCCACCTGCTCTTCGGGGATGGTTCCGTCTTCCTTCGGACCGATGTCGAGCAGCATGTTGCCACCCATTGACAGGCAGTCGACGAATGTGCGCAGCAGAATGTAGGGCGACTTGTAGTTGGTGTCTGCATGCTGATAGCCCCACGAGTCGTTCATAGTCATGCAAAGCTCCCAATGCTTGTCGGCAGGACGAACCACGGGCACGCCCTGTTCAGGTGTAGCGTAGTCGCCATAGCCCTGGATGCGCGAGTTGATGATGACGTTCTTGTTTGCCTTGCGCAGGAATTCTGACATTCCCTTGGCGTTCCAAGTCTCAGCATCCTGTTCCCAGTCGCCGTCAAACCAGTATAGGTCGGGCTTGTACTGATTGAGTTCGTCGAGCTGGTCGAAGTCGAATTTGAGGAACTTCTGCCAACGTGCAGGATCGTCCTTAACGTTGTAGCGAGTCTCGGTGCGTGTGAAGTTAGGATAGTCGGGGTGCGACCAGTCGATGAGCGAGTAGTAGAGTCCGAGCTTCAGTCCGTGCTTGCGCACTTCCTTAACGAACGGAGTGACGATGTCGCGCTTGGCTGCCGTAGCCTTGATGGTGTTCAGGTTGCTGTACTTTGTGTTCCACAGAGCCACGCCGTCATGGTGCTTGGTGGTGAGAACTGCGTACTTAGCGCCGCTCTCCTTGATGAGGTCGAGCCATGCCTTTGGGTCGTAGTTCTTGGCTGTGAAACCTTTGCACTGGCTCATATACTGCTCGTAGGGCAGATAGCTGTTATAGAACGACCAGCTCTCAGATACGCCGTTGACAGCGTAAATGCCGTAATGGATGAATATTCCCAACTTGGCGTGGTCGAACCACTCCATTCTTTTGTCTTTCTGCTCCTCGGTTTCGCCAGGTATGGCAGTCTGTGCTGCTGTGCCGGTAATGGCAGCCGCACAGAGCATGGAGCACAATATGCGCTTGATTTTCATAAATGTAAATTGTTAGTTCTTAAGTTGATATTTAGATAATATGTTGCAAAGTTAATCAAAAAATCTCAATGATAGTGATTAATTGCTTAACTTTGGAACATCAACGTTTATATTTTTAAACTATAAAGATATAATGTTGTTTTTTGTTCTACTTTTTGTATTTTTGCAGAATAGAACCGAAACTTTATTTTTTTTTATTATTATAAACTGATATGGCAGAAATTCTTACGCTAAAAGTTCAGCGAGTAGATGAACTTTCAAAAATTTATATAGTTGAATACGAAGAAAAGTTGATTCGTGTTCATATGGTTCAAGAACAGGTAGGAAAAGGAAATCCTGGAGAGATTGTCTGTAGGATAGAAAAGTCGGAAAACTATTGTTATATAACCCAGGACATGCAGACGCTTTTAAGGCGGCATTACAAGGAAGGTGATGAGGTGATGTATCGCATTGAAAAGACAACGCCTACGTTCTATCTTCTCAAGGACGACCTCGGCTATCAGACTTATCTTGACAAGAAGTACCAGATAAACCCTACGATTACTCCCAAGATAAAGTGCAGGATAAAGTCAATAGGCGACAAGCGATGTGTGGTGGAGCTGATAGAGAAGATTAGTGTCGAACGGAGTCAGTTCACGATAGGCTTCGACAATATGAAGGCTTTGTTAGATACGAAGATGGAGAATGCCGAGTCGGTTACGAATCTGCTTCTTTCTGACAACTTTTCCGGCTATTTCGATTCCGAATGCTACAAGTGGATATACACCGTGTGCAAGGACCAATTCACCGACATTGATAAGCTGAGAAACATACAAAAGTCATGTCTTGACGTACTTGAAAATAGTACGTTGCTTAAAGATTGCAATGTCAATGAGCGTGAGGTGCTTGAGGAGCGGTTCAGTACGCTCATAGAGCAGATAGGCTACTACATACAGGCTCTTGAATATGTCAAGTCGGAAAAGGAAGGTGAGATGATTGACGAACTTCTTCGAAAGTTGCAGAAAACCGGATATGTGTTCCATCCGAAGAAGATGTTCTACATCATGATGTGCATATTCCTTATAAAATCGAAGGGCGAGAGTGGTTCTGGGTTCCTCGACGAGATGATTCCAAAGGTGTTTGACACTCTGCGTAGTTGCGACATCAATAACTGGAAGCGTCCGCCTTTCAAGATAGTGTGGATCAAGCTGCTGGAGTTCTTCATCCAGTCGCTCGACAATAATCAGGACCGCCTGACTGTAGACCGCAAGGCGTTGGCTAATATGGTACAGTCGCTTGCTCTGCAGTTCAATCTTGCGGAGAATGACGACGATATGCTTATCGACCCCATTCTCAATCTCTCCATGCTCTACCGCTATTGTGCAAAGGTGGGCGTGATTGACCCTATGAAGATGCTCGATGTGGCTTACCACACACTTATTGGTGTCATTCAGGAGGAGCCTCACATGATAAACTATACGGACGACCCCGACCGTATGGTTAACGTCATATACAACCAGGTGAAGGAGTTTATCCCGGATGGCATATCTTCGTTGAAGTATGAGGGTAAGGATGCCGACATACTTGTGAGCAACAACACCATCAGTATTGTTCCGAAAACCTACGATGCCGACTTTTGTCACGACATGGTGCCCGACTATCTTGAGCTGTGGCACAATCTTCAGGTGCGACAGTTTACCAAGCCTTCGCCTATAGGCAAGCAGAACCGCAAGTCGATACTGCCCTACAAGCGCATTTGGGCAGATGCCTTAAACAACATCATCAGTACAAACAAACGTCTTGAGAAGAAGTCAGAGGTGTATTCCCGTCCCAAATTAGGCGAGGAGTACGGCATTATCATCACCAAGCAGACCGCTGCCGAGACTCCTACATTCGAGTGTCTTGTAGTTGACCCAGATGATGTGGTGGGACGTGGCGTGATACGCATGGCCGATATGGTGGGATATGCTACTCCTACGGTGGGCTTGTTCTCCTTCGAGAAGAATGGCAAGCCGATGATTTTCAGCACTAATGTTGTAGAACAAATGGAGGATGGCACCTATTGCTTCGAGTCGAAGACCTATTTGGACAAATTGTGCAACGACTACCGCTACGATAATATCGACTACACCGACAAGATGTATTGTGTGGTGACGGCCGGCAACACGCTTTTACCATTCTATGCTGTGAGCGAACAGGGCTTTTCTATGGCTGTGAGATACGATGAGGGCAAAACACCGATACAGATGCCGAAAGGCACTGTCATCGAGGTGAGCTGTATTGAAGGCGGCAGACCTGGCTTTATGAATGCTATATTCTTACGCATCGCACACGAGAAGCAGCTCACACTGGCTGAAGCATTCAATAATCTCATTAACATCTTCTCCGGTGGCGATGTCTATGAGGAGACGATTGAGACAGAAGAGGAATTGGAAGGTCCTGATGTGATAGAGAAGGAACGCGTGAGGGAGATAATGAACATCATAGATAATGTGGCTTCTCTCGAAAACGACTACATTAAGGCGTACAACTATCTTGGATTCAGTCGTATGATGGCTCACATCATGGAAGACGAAGAGCAGATAAAGTACTATGCAAGCAAGATGGCGCTCATCGAACTCCTCTACGAGTTTGATATCAACAACAGTATATCAGCAGACCTCATCAACCGCTTCCAGCAGAACAATGCCGAGTTCTTCACACAGCATTCCACACTACATCAGCAGTTCCGCAAACTTCAGATTGTGAGCTATCTCGGTCATGACGAGCATAACAGGGAGTTGTGTGAGATAGCCTGTGAGACGTCAAATCCCGACCTCGTACAGCTGGCGCAGCTCATCCTCTCGTTCAACTTCATGAAGAAGACCAATATGCTTGCGCAGGCAAGCGATGTGCATGAGCATATCAAGGAACTACTGAAGCTGCAGAAAAAAGAGAATCCGAAGAAGGATTACGGTCAGGAGACGTTCACCAAGGAGTTCAAGACGTCTGTCATCTGTCCTCCCGACACCATGCATCCCGACCCTTCTCGTCAGACGCATAAGATTATGGAGGAAATATGCGCCTTCCTCAATGCTGAGGGTGGCGTGCTCTACATCGGTGTCGACGACAAGACCCACCTTGAGCGTGGCATAGAAGAAGACCTCAAGCACCCACTCTTTGAGGGCAGCAAGGACAAGTACGACACCTATGTGCGCAACAAAATCAACCAGATGCTTGTGCCCGGCGAACTTGCCGACCATTGCATCAGCACCTCTTTCGACGAGGATGCCCACACTACGGTCTACGTCATCAATATCAAGCCCTGCCCGCAACCCATTAGCATCGACGGTGTGTTCTACGAGCGACGCGGCACGTCGTCGCGCCATGTCTCTGAGGAGTATCAGAATGCGTTTATCAGCAACCGACTCCAGATGGCGCCTACCATCAACCAGCAGCTTGTCAACGAAATAGTTGATGCAGCAAAGCATACTGCCACGAATGTCGTAACTGACATGGAGGAGCAGAAAGATGGTCGTCCGTTGGAGTTTACCACCGGACTCGACTCTATAAAGACAAGCGAGATACGCATGTATCGCCATAAGGACGATGACATACAGTCGGACGATTTGTCTACGTACATCAACATCTTCAACGACAACCAATACAGCGTAACGCCTCAGAAACTGTACGACTGCCTCTCGTTGGGCCTCTATGATGAGGAGTTGAAAGTTATGTTGGTTGTGGTGTACGAGACTGGCGAGATTTCAAAGATACACATCGACGAGCTCGTCGATACTGAAGAGTGGGTTGAGAAGCCCATCAACAATAAGTCGAAGATAGTATTTGTGAGTCCTGCCATGCCCGACGATGTGCTGTCGATTCTATTCCACTCGAAGAATACCGACTACTATCGCTTCATCAGCGTAGAAAGTCTGGACAAGGGCACGTTCAACACCTGCATGCGTCCGTTCTATACAGGTCAGATTGACCAGATAATTGAGTGCGAGATTCTGTCGTTGACTCTCAACGACCGAATCCAATACAAGAACTTCCTCGACATAAGCAACGACAAGGCTGGTGCCGACTCAAAGAAACAAGACGGCAAGAAAGCTATGAAGGCTATCGATAAACAGCTGGGTAAGTAATATGTATTTTATTATTTATTGGCATGATAACGCTTATAGAGAACATTTAATTCGATATTTTTTTTTAATTTTGCATCATAACATCAAATACAAAAAACATCTATTTATAAATAAAAAGAACAAACAGCATGAAAAAACTATTTCTAACTCTTGCCGTGGTGCTCACAGCATTGTGTGCCAGCGCCAAGGGCAACAAGATTCCTGTGTATGCTTGGGCAGGATTTGGTGAAAACGCAACCGAAAAATCGCTTACTGCCGACTTCAAGGCATGGAAGAATCACGGCGTGACTGGCGTGTGCATAAACGCCGGAATGGATCTGGAGAAGATTCGCACAGCATCGAAGGCAGCCAAGAGGGTCGGGTTGGAGTATCACGCATGGGTGCCAACAATGACTCCCGGCGGAAAGCCGAAGAGCTGGTACACCGTAAACCGATTGGGCGAGTCGGCTTACGACAATCCTCCTTACGTACCTTATTATACTACGCTCGACCCTCGCAACGAGGATGTGAAGAAGTTTCTCACCTCTACATTCGAGCAGATTGCCGAGATTCCTGAGGTTGACTATGTTCAGCTCGACTACATACGCTACGCCGACGTAATCCTGGCGCGCGGACTTTGGGACAAGTACGGACTCGTGATGAACGGCGAGTATGCCAAGGCCGACTTCTGCTACTGCTCCGATTGTGTGGCTGCGTTCAAGAAGCAGAGCGATATCGACATCACCAAGGTGTGCGACCCGTCGAAGATAAAGGAGTGGGCTCAGTTCCGCTGCGACGCCATCACGGCTCTGGTCAATCGCATTAGCGACGCTGTTCATGCCAAGGGCAAGAAGTTGAGCGCCGACGTGTTCCCCGGTCCGAAGAGCTACGCTGAATGGATGGTGCGCCAGCAGTGGAACAAGTGGAACCTCGACGCAGTGTTCCCAATGAACTACAACGATTTCTATATGGAGCCTGCATCATGGGTTGGCAAGGTGACTAAGGAAGAGGCAGAGTCGCTTAAGGGCCGCAACACCTTATTATATAGTGGCATCTTCATATGCCACGATTGGCGCAACAAGGACAAGGTGGTTGATCCTGAGAACTCGGGACTCCTTCCGTCGGAGATTGCCGAGGCTGTTGAGACGTCGATGGCTGCCGGTGCCAACGGCATCAGCATCTTCACTCCCAATGACATGACCGAAGAGCATTGGGCAGAACTTGAGAAGGTGTTGAAGAAAATGGAAAAGTAGAATAAAAAAACGAGTCCTTTTGCATTCCAAAAGGGCTCGTTTTGGAGTTCAAAAGGACTCCTTTTGAAAGTGTGCGGTTTTCAGTCACGAATTATCATGAATTATCCGTGAATTTCACCACAAATTTCACTAATCACACGAATATAGTTTGCGTTTGATAGTTAGCCCACTACACGCAATCCGCGTCTTTTCTTTGTTGCAGCCTTGGACTTCTTCGCCATTCCTGGCAAATCTTTTATGATTGTAGCCTTTAATATACGTACGTCTTCGATGGGGCGGTCGTTCTTGTCGCGCTCCACTCGTTGAATCTTGTCTACCACGTCCATTCCCTCAATAACCTCTCCGAATACCGTGTATCCGCCGTCGAGATGTGGCGTTCCGCCTACCGTAGTGTACTGCTCAATCATTTCGGGCGTCATCTTGATGCTGTCGTTGAAGACAGAGTCGAGGCGGTGCTGCTGCTTGGCAATGGCTTTCTCGCTCTGCTTCTTGCCGTAGACGATGTAGAACTGCGAACTGCTCGACTCATGATTCGGGTTGACATTGTCCGGCTCGCGGGCTGCTGCCAGGGCGCCACGTTTGTGGTAAATGCCTGGCAGACGTATTTCGGCAGGGATGTTATAGTCGAGCGAGTGTTCGCCAAGTTCCTCGCCCTTCTTGGCATTCTTGCTCCAAGGGTCGCCCGCCTGAATCATGAAGTCGGGGATGACACGGTGGAACAGCAGCGAATCGTAGAAGTGGTGCTCGCGTATCAGCTTAAGGAAGTTGTCGCGATGGAGCGGAGTCTCGTTGTACAGTTGTACACGTATGTTGCCCATTGTGGTCTCAATCAGCACCTCGGGACGCTCGCCCGGCTTCACTACGGAGGTCTGGCAGTTTGCCGAAACCGCCGTAGCTATCAACATACACATTATTAATATATACTGTTTCATAAAATAAAAACGTATTATAGATTATACCTTATTATATATAGTGACTGTCGCCACTATGCCATTGGCTACTTCACTACAATCTCGTCGATAAACAGCCATCCGCCGTCCATTGTCGTATTGCCCTGCACACGGATGTAGCGAGCCTTGCTGTGGCCCTTCCATGCCAGTGTGCGATAGCCCGACTGGATGCTCTTGTCGACTGTTGATGTTATAGAGTAGACCTCGTTGAAGGTCTTGCCATCGTTGCTTACCGACACCTTGAAAGCCTCGGGGAAGAACACCCAAGCGCCATAAGCCTGCATGAAGTCGACCGAAACAGACGACAGGTTCTGCTGCGAACCGAGGTCGAGAGTGACGTCGAGGCAGTAGTCCTTGCCTATAAAGCCCTGCCATTTCTTGTCGCCGTAGGTCCATCCGCCACGTATTCCGTCCACGAGCGACTGGTCGCCACCGGCTACGTATTGCTTGGAGTAGGGGCGGTTGTAGATTACCTTGCAGCTAAGAGCCTTGTGCTTGGTGGGCTTCTGCGACTCGGGTCGCTCACCCTTCTCATGTCGGATGTCGAAGGTATTAACGCCCTGCTTTTGCAGAAGGTCGCATTGTGCAATGGCGCGACGGCGGAAGTCGGTGTAGTTCTTCTGCTCGGTGCCGTTCCATCCTATCTCGGCTATAGCCAAAGCACGCGGATAGAGCATGTATTCCATGTGTTCGGGAGTGGGGATGTATTCTGCCCAGAGGTTGCCCTGGATGCCTGTTATCATCTTGCGTTCAGCCTCAGGCAGGTCTTCGCCCGGCACATAGCTGTACACTTTCTCCAACGGCAGGTAGCCGCCTATAGCCTCGGGTTGCGAGAGCGGAGCGTCCTGGTAAGCGTCGAGATAGCAGTAGGCACCCGGCGAGAGCACCACGTCGTATCCGTGCCCGATAGCCTCGTGCGCCTTTTCGAGTCCGCGCCACACCATTACGGTAGTGTTGCGTGCCAAGTTGCCGGCAATCACCTCGTCCCAACCTACAAGCTGACGGCCGTAAGAGTTGAGGAAGCGTCCGAAGTGGGCAATAAGATTTGCCTGCAGTCCGTCCTTGTCACATCCCAGTTCCTTCATCTTGCGCTGGCACAGGGGGCAGTCGCCCCACGACTGCTTGGCAGCCTCGTCGCCTCCGACGTGAATGTACTTTGACGGGAAAATGTCCATCACCTCCTTCAGTACGTTCTCAAGGAAGTCGTAAGTAGCCACGCTGCCTGCGCAGAAGTCCATCTGCTCGTAGGGCTTATGCGTGCACGAGAGTTCGGGATAGGCAGCCATCACCTCGGCTGAGTGGCCCGGCATCTCTATTTCGGGAACAATCGTGATGCCTCGTTCGGCAGCGTAAGCTACCAATTCGCGCAATTCGTCCTGGGTGTAGTAGCCTCCATGAGCGTCGGCAGAGCCTTCCATGGTGTACTTGGCTCCGTTGTTGCTCCACTCCTTCCATGTGCGTTCGGGTCGCCAAGCAGCCATACGTGTCAGCAGCGGATAGCGTTTGATCTCGATGCGCCAGCCCGCAGCGTCGGTGAGATGGAGGTGCAGACGGTTGAACTTGTACTGCGCCATCACGTCAATCTGCTTCTTGATGAAGCTGATAGGTTCGAAGTGGCGCGACACGTCGAGCATTATAGAGCGCCACTTGTAGGCCGGAGCGTCGTCGATGTCGCACGCCATAATGCCATGCTTGGTCTTGAGCTGGCCTATGGTCTGCCATGCGTAGCGGAAAGCATCGGCTGATGCTGCGCTCACTACGATGGAGTCGACTGTGACGTGCAGTCGGTAGGCTTCGGGCGACGATGCGTTATGTAGCTTCATAAGCTTGATTGTCTGCTTGGCTGTGGGGCTGTCGGATTGCTGCCAAGAGCGTGTGTAGATGTTCTCGGCATCGGGTCCTGCCTCGTTCACA
Organism: Prevotella sp.; assembly: GCA_022735715.1. Lineage (GTDB taxonomy): Bacteria > Bacteroidota > Bacteroidia > Bacteroidales > Bacteroidaceae > Prevotella. Next base: position 5,986 of record JAIJMN010000041.1, on the reverse strand, counting down.
ATCTTTACGGTTGGTGTACTGGTACTGAAATAGCCCTTGCCAGCCTTAAACGTTTGGGGCTTAGGCAAAAGATTCTGGGCGTTGACATCCGTAGCCATCAACAGAGAGCCTACGGCGACAGCGATTGTGTATAATGACTTGTTCATAGAATAAATAGGTTTGCTTGTTATAGTTAACCCACAAATTTATACAAAAATTCCCGAATAATAAAGCAAAGGAGTCCTTTTATAAGTAATTTTAAGGCTGTATGTTATTTCGTATGTCAGAATAAATTGCTACTTTTGTCGTTCGAAACAAAAGTAAGCGGATAAAGACAATAATAACATAACATATCAGGAAAATGAGATCAAGAACAGCAAACTGGTTTGAAACCACCGTGCGCTACGAGCGCCAGACAGAAGATGCAGGACAGAAGAAGGTTAATGAGATATATGTAGTTGACGCTCTGACCTTCGGCGAGGCCGAGGAGACAATCACAAAGGAGATGGAACCTTTCGTGACTGGCGAATTTGAGGTGAAGAACATTTCACCGGCTTCGTACGGTGAAATATTCTTCAGCGACAGCGATACCGACGACCGCTGGTACAAGGCAAAGCTCTCGTTCATCACTCTCGACGAGAAGACAGCCAAGGAGAAGCGCTCGACAGTTAACTTCCTCGTACAGGCTGCTACATTCAATGCTGCCGTAAAGAATATTGAGGACGCAATGGGCAAGACTGCCATCGACTACATCATCGCAAATATCTCGGAAACAAAGATTATGGATGTATTCGAGCACAACGCTCCTACCAAGAAGGAGGAGAAGAACGATAAGCCAGAGTTTGAAGGCTAAGATCAGTTGAGAGTTGAGAGTTTAGAGTTGAAAGTTTCAACTCTAAACTATAGTAAAGTTTAGGCTATGGAAACAACAGACATTGCACGCCGTTTGGGCGAAGTTAAGAGCAGCCTGCCGCAAGGTGTAAGGCTGGTTGCTGTGAGCAAGTTTCATCCGTCTGAATGTATCAAGGCGGCATACGACGCCGGTCAGCGCCTATTCGGCGAAAGCCGTGAGCAGGAACTTGCACGTAAGGTGGGTGAATTGCCTAATGACATAGAATGGCATTTCATCGGACACTTGCAGACCAATAAGGTGAAGTACATCGCTCCCTACATTTCGATGATTGACGCCGTTGACTCGCTAAAGCTCCTGCGCGAGATAAACAAGCAGGCAAAGGCCAACGGACGTGTCATTAAGGTGCTGTTGGAACTGCACATAGCCGAAGAAGAAACCAAGTATGGACTGACACTCGACGCTTGCCGACAACTGCTTGAGGACGGCGAGTGGCGCGAAATGCAGAACGTGCAGATTTGCGGACTGATGATGATGGCGTCGCATGTAGACGACACCAAGCTCATACACGACGAGTTCTGTATGGCTGCCGACTTCTTCAACGAGGTGAAGCGGCGCTACTTTGCCGACGATGACAACTTCTGTGAGCGTTCGTGGGGAATGAGCCACGACTATCATATTGCTGCTGAGTGTGGGTCGACAATGGTGCGAGTGGGCACATACATTTTTGGAGAGAGAGCGTATTAAACAAAATAAGCCCGATGTCAATTGCTGACATCGGGCTTAATAATTATATACATTGCTCAATCGAGTTATTGCTTGAACAGGGCGCGGTAGGTGCATCCGTTGCGCCACTCGCTACATCCGTATGCCGTGCGTCCCTTTATAATTGTGCCTTTGCCGCATAGCGGGCACACAGTTCCTATAATGCTGTCGTCGGCAGTTGGCGTTTGTTCTGGCTGAGGTGGGGTAGAAGTGGCGGCGGCAGACTGCTGCTGTTTGGCAGCTGAAGTCTTGGTAGACGGCTTCGTTGTTTTTGTAGAAGTCTTCTTTTTAGTTTTCTTTTTCAGATCTTCTTCAGTCAGGGTAGTGACACGGCGGTTGCTGTTGTCGCGCAGCACATCGTAGACAATCTCCGAAATCTGCTGTTTCAGTCCGTTGATGAAGTCGGCAGCGTCGTATTTGCGGTGTTCGATGTCGCGCAGCTTCTTCTCCCATATACCCGTCAGCTCACAACTCTTGAGCAATTCCTCGTGAATGATATCTATCAGTTCTATACCGGTAGCCGTAGCCACAAGGTTTTTGCGCTCGCGTCGGATATAGTGGCGCTTGAAGAGGGTCTCTATGATTCCAGCACGCGACGAAGGTCGGCCGATGCCGTTCTCCTTCAGTGCGGCACGCAGGGTTTCGTCCTCTACAAACTTACCCGCTGTCTCCATTGCTCTGAGCAGCGTTGCCTCGGTGTAGTACTTAGGCGGTGTAGTCCACTTCTCGCTCAGCGTAGGCGTATGAGGTCCGCTCTCGCCCTTGGTGAATGTTGGCAGAGTGCGTTCCTCGTCCTTGTGCTCCTCATCGTCGTTCGTTGCAGAGTCGTTTTGCTGTGCGTAGACGGCGCGCCATCCCGGTGACAGAATCTCCTTTCCGCTTGTCTTGAACTCCACTTCGTCCACAGTACCCAGTACGGTAGTGGTAGAGAATTTGCAGTCGGGATAGAACACGGCAATGAATCGGCGTGCAATGAGGTCGTAGACGTTGCGTTCCATGTCCGTAAGGCTTGTTGCCGGTACTCCGGTGGGGATTATGGCGTGGTGGTCGGTCACCTTCGACGAGTCGAACACACGCTTCGACTTAGTGAGTTTCTTACCCATGAGCGGTTGCATCAGTGCTTCGTAGTGTCGGCTTATGCCCGAAAGTATCGACGGACACTTGGGATAAATGTCGTCGCTAAGGTATTGGGTGTCTACACGCGGATATGTGGTGAGCTTGCGCTCGTACAGTCCTTGTATGAGTTTCAGCGTAGTCTCGGCGCTGTAAGCGAACTTGCGGTTGCACTCCACCTGCAACGAAGTCAGGTCGAACAGGCGTGGCGGAGCCTCCGTACCGTTCTTTTTCGTTACTGTGTTGACGGTGAAAGGCTTGTCGGCTATGGTTGCAAAAGCAGCCTCACCCTCTTCCTTGGTGGTGAACTTTCCCTTTGTAGCGGTGAAGATAGTGTCGCGATAGACTGTGGCGAGCACCCAGTAAGGCTCCGGCTCAAACGAGTCTATTTCCTTCTGTCGGTTTACGATGAGTGCCAGCGTAGGTGTCTGCACACGTCCTATGGACAGCACCTGTCTGTTCTGGGCGTACTTCAGAGTGTAAAGACGTGTGGCGTTCATGCCGAGAATCCAGTCGCCGATGGCACGGCTCAGTCCGGCAATGTACAGCGGCTGGTATTCGTCCTGGTCCTTGAGCGAGTTGAAGCCTTCGCGTATAGCCTCGTCCGTCATCGACGAAATCCACAGTCGCTTGACGGGACACTTAGCTCCAGCCTTCTGCATCACCCATCGCTGAATCAGCTCACCCTCCTGACCGGCGTCACCGCAGTTGATTATGCCGTCGGCGGCTTGCATGAGTCGCTCTATAACGGCAAACTGTCGTTTTATGCCGTCGTCGTCAATAAGCTTGATACCGAAACGTGGTGGAATCATCGGCAGCGAAGCAAGGCTCCAATGCTTCCACATGTCGGTATAGTCGTTAGGTTCCTTCAGCGTACAAAGGTGGCCGAAGGTCCACGTCACTTGGTAGCCATTGCCCTCCATATATCCATTATGGGCACTCGTTGCGCCCAATATTCGGGCAATATCTTTGGCTACACTTGGTTTCTCGGCTATACAGACAATCATTATTTTCTACTTTTGTTATTATTGAAAAACTCTGCAAAGTTAGCTATAATTTTTGGTACAATAGGTATCGAAACCAACCTTTTTACGTATCATAATGAACGCATTAGCTAAAATAAAGGTTAATTTTGTTAGGCGTAAATAGCATTTTCTGAGCCGTATATTTGGTTGCGTAACATAAAGTTATTACTTTTGCAACTTAGATATTACAATAATTTATTAATATATGAGTTTGAAAATAGTTGTACTTGCCAAGCAGGTACCCGACACACGAAATGTCGGTAAGGATGCAATGACAGCCGAAGGCACTGTCAACCGTGCGGCCTTGCCGGCTATCTTCAATCCAGAAGATTTGAACGCATTGGAGCAGGCTCTGCGTCTGAAGGAGCAGAATCCTGGTTCAACAGTAGGTATATTGACAATGGGTCCTCCCCGTGCAGCTGAGGTAATACGTCAGGGATTGTATCGAGGAGCAGACACAGGATGGTTGCTTACGGACCGTCTCTTTGCTGGTGCCGACACCCTCGCCACATCTTACGCTCTTGCTACAGCCATCCAGAAGATTGGTGATGTAGACGTAGTTATTGGCGGTCGTCAGGCTATCGACGGCGATACTGCTCAGGTAGGTCCGCAGGTTGCTCAGAAACTTGGTCTCTCACAGGTGACATACGCTGAGGAAATCCTCAAGTGCGAGGACGGCAAGCTCACAATCCGTCGTCACATCGACGGTGGTGTAGAGACAGTTGAGGCTCCAATGCCGCTCGTTGTCACAGTGACAGGTTCTGCAGCTCCGTGCCGTCCTGCCAATGCCAAGCTCGTGATGAAGTACAAGCGTGCCACAGCTCCTATGGAGCGCAATTCGGAGAATAAGTACAACTACCTCTATGAGGAGCGTCCTTATCTCACACTCAACCAGTGGACAGTAGCCGATGTTTATGGCGACCCGCAGCAGTGCGGATTGAGCGGTTCACCTACCAAGGTGAAGGCTGTGAAGAACATCGTGTTCCAGGCTAAGGAAAGCAAGACTCTCACAGGTTGCGACGCCGACATCGAGGGTCTTATCAAGGAATTGTTGGACGAAAAGATTATTGGTTAAATTTTGAATGTTGAATTTTGAATGTTGAATTGTTGCGGCACAGCCGCAATGTTGATTTTTTGAATTTCTGAATGAAGAATTCATAACTCAAAAATGATAAACTCAAAATGCGCAGAGCGCATAATTCAAAACTCAAAATTCAAAACTCCTAAATCATAAGAATATGAGCAACGTATTTGTATATTGCGAGATAGAAGGCACTCAGGTTCAGGAAGTGTCTCAGGAACTTCTCACCAAGGGTCGTAAGCTTGCCAACCAGCTTGGAGTCGACCTCAACGCCATTGTTGCCGGAACAGGCATCAAGGGCAAGGTGGAGGATCAGATACTCCCTTATGGTGTCGACAAACTCTTTGTATTCGACGCTGAGGGACTCTTCCCCTACACATCAGCTCCTCATACCGACATTCTTGTCAACCTCTTCAAGGAGGAGCAGCCGCAGATAGCACTCATGGGTGCTACAGTTATAGGTCGCGACCTCGGTCCGCGCGTATCTTCATCGCTCACCAGCGGATTGACAGCCGACTGTACAGAGCTTGAAATTGGCGACTACGACGACAAGAAGAGCGGCACTCACTACGACAATCTTCTCTATCAGATTCGTCCGGCATTCGGCGGTAATATCGTGGCTACCATCGTCAATCCCGACCACCGTCCGCAGATGGCTACCGTACGTAGCGGCGTGATGCAGAAGACTCTCTATGAGGGCAAGGCTAAGGGCGAAGTTGTTTACGCCGATGTTGCCAAGTATGTTCCCGAGGCTGACTATGTAGTAAAGGTGCTCGACCGTCATGTTGAGGCTGCTAAGCACAACCTCAAGGGTGCTCCCATCGTTGTGGCAGGTGGCTACGGTGTAGGTTCGAAGGAGAACTTCGACCTGCTCTTCCAGCTTGCCAAGGAACTTCACGGTGAGGTAGGCGCAAGCCGTGCAGCTGTTGACGCCGGATGGTGCGACCACGACCGTCAGATAGGTCAGACAGGTGTGACTGTTCACCCGAAGGTTTACATCGCCTGCGGTATCTCAGGTCAGATTCAGCACATCGCTGGTATGCAGGATTCCGGCATCATCATCTCAGTGAACAACGACCCCGACGCTCCTATCAACAAGATTGCCGACTACGTCATAACAGGCACTGTTGAAGAGGTGCTTCCGAAACTCATCAAGTACTATAAAGCGAATAA
>JAIJMN010000302.1:0-2290 GCA_022735715.1 Prevotella sp. | reverse complement strand
ACAACATTCACCGTAGAATAAATAATCCGTATAAAGGCTTTTGTCTTTTCATCCATACAAATGCTTCCGTACTTTCGCAGTATGGAAGCATTTTTCAATTTATCCCTACCCAAAGAAATCTAAAGGACTCCTTTTCAAAACGACATCGAAACATAGCAATCTGTAGGAGAACTGTTACTTATAATAATACTTTCGTATTTGATTTGGCACGATATTGGTTTTTATTCTTTTTTCGATTTTAGTTAAAATATCTGCTATATTCTTTGCTTCTTGTCGGGACATTTTGTATATTTGCAAAACGATAAAGCCGATGAAAAGCGATATCTAATGCAGCGACGTGAGAAGATACATTTTCTGATGCAGAAATAACTAAAACCTAAAAGAAAGCCGAAAAAGCAAAAGAAAAAAAGTTTAATTTTGTTCAACGAACATACAAAAACGTACTAAAAACAAAGAAAAAGCACTTTTTGTACCCAAAAAGAACTTATATGTATTATACTAAACCCACACGCGACATTACTATATTAAATTTGCAGACGAGAACCCGAACAAACAACAATTAATATAATCTTTAAACCTTCAAGAAATGAAAATTAGAGTAAAAATCCAAACAATCAAGACTCTGGTATTCTTGCTTATGATGATTTTCGCTACATCGCTTACTGCTATGGCGCAGGAAAAGGTGTCGGGAATTGTCAAGGACGATACTGGCGAAACTATGCCGGGAGTTAGCATCAAGGTGAAGGGCAACAACAATGTTGGAGCCGTTACCGACATCGACGGTGCATTCACCATCAACGTGAAGCGCGGCACTGTGCTGCAGTTCTCTTTCCTCGGATATAACACCAAGGAAGAAAAGGCTACACCGGGTAAGATAATGCAGATCGTACTGGAAGAAGACAAGAAGACTCTTGGTGAAATCGTAGTTGTGGGCTATCAGCCAGTTCGCCAGCGCGACCTTACAGGTTCGGTTGCTAAGGCAGACGTAAGCCAGCTCACCAATACTCCGGTGTCATCAATCGACCAGACTCTTGGTGGACGCATTGCCGGTGTAAACGTTTCTTCAGGCGAAGGTATGCCTGGCGGACAGATGAACATCACTATCCGTGGTAACAACTCATTGACACAGGCCAACACCCCTCTCTATGTTATCGACGGTTTCCCCGTTGAGAACGCTTCGGTAGCTGCAAGCATCAATCCTAACGATATCAAGTCGCTCAACATACTTAAGGATGCTTCGGCATCGGCTATCTACGGTGCACGTGGTGTCAACGGTGTTGTCATCATCACTACAAAGAGCGGTCAGACCGGTAAGGCTAAGATACACTCAGTCAACAACGGGAGGTCATGTAGACGGACGTGAGTTTGAAAAGGGTAAGATAGCTGAGGTTAAGAAGCAGTATTGGTATCAGTCGTTCCAGTATGGCGAGACCGATTCTAAATCAAAGATTGGTGACCGTGAGAAGACTTCTGCTACAACTATGTACGACCGCAACTGTGGCAAGTGGCGTCGTGAGTATGAGGCAGACAAGAAGAACAAGAACCTCACTGCTATCAACTTCCCGATTCTTCGCTACTCTGATGTGCTGCTTATGATTGCCGAGTGTGAGAACGAAACTCACAGCCAGCCTACAACAGAGGCTTACAATTGCATAAACGAGGTACGCAAGCGTGCCGGTATCAGTACACTTCCACAAAACATGGATACAGAAGACTTCCGTCAGGCTGTTAAGGACGAACGTGCTATGGAGCTTTGCTTCGAGATGACTCGTCGCTTCGACCTTATCCGTTGGGGTGAATATGTACAGAACATGAATGCTCTTGTATCACGTGCTCAGACAGGATACAACTGGAACCTCGGTCCTGACAACGTATTCACATACTTCAACATAACAGAAGCTTACAACTACTTCCCAATCCCTGCCTTGGAGATGTCTGTAAACAAGCTCATCAAAAAGAACAATCCAGGATGGTAAAGTAAGTATTAGTTACTTGAAATTCAAACCAGTAAAAAAAACAGAAAAATGAAGAAAATTAAATATTACATATTCTTCCTGCTCGGTGCCGCAATGATTACAAGTTGCGACAACGAGCTGACAGAAGACGTCAATATGGGCATCGGTGTTGAGCAGAATGAAGGTGTATCAATGCAGGGCGACGTCGTAACAGTAAAGGCTGGCACACCAGTAGAATTCAAATTTGCTGGCGACCCTGACAACATCTTGTTCTACAGCGGCGAGCCAGGTTCTGTATACGAACATCGTGAGCGTACAGAGGTTTCATCTGACCA
>JAIJMN010000301.1:0-2299 GCA_022735715.1 Prevotella sp. | reverse complement strand
CGGCTTAACGGCTGTGAGCACGTTCATGCCCATTGCCTTCTTCTTTACCGTGTCGGTAAATGTCTTTGCTACCTTGTAGTTGACGTCGGCATCGAGCAATGCGCGTCTTACGTCTTTAAGTGTTTCTGCAACGTTTATCTCGGTGATTTTTCCCTCACCTTTGAGTATCTTAAAACTGCGTTCCAGTCTGTCGCTTAAATTTTCGAACATATATGTTTTCTTTTCTTTTTGGTTTTCTTAAAATCATCTGTAGCAGCCGTCAAAGCTGCGCTGATTATATGTAAGTATGGTGCACGCCATTCCCTCTCATATACTATGTACAAAAGTAAACAAAAAATAACGAGCAATGCAAAGAACAGTATGCGTTTTAATTTATTTTAAAATACTTTTTGCCAAATATGCGCACTAATATATGGTTTGTGCACTTAAAGTAGGTATTGCAACAAGCGTGTATATAATTGCAACAAGTATATATATATCAAGCATATATATATTATATATAATGTACGCGTACTTATTTTAAGTATATCTCATTTAGCTCGGTAGCCACCAGCTCCTCGCTCACAAGGTTTGCCAGCACCACTGGCAGCACCTCACGCGGACAGTCTATCTGCTGCAGTTCGGTGACATGATGGCGCTTGCGGTCGGCAAGCAGTGCCATTATCTGCTGTCGTGCCTTTTGTTCGGGCGCATCCGTGCTCTTGCCCTTATAACTCAGGCATACGTCGCATCGCTCACAATCATGGCTGTCGGTCTCGCCAAAGTAGCCGAGCAGCTGACGGCTGCGGCACACGCTGTCGTTAGTGGCATAATCTATCATGGATTGTATGCGTGCCTCAAACTGCTCACGGCGGTCCTCGTACACCTCATGCGGAATTACGAGGTCTTCAGCCAAGACACGGTCTCTGACATAAGTGACAAGCGGCACGGAGCGTTGCGGAATGAAGTGCAGTATATGGCGTTTGCTCAGACTCTTGAGTATGAGGTAAACCTGCTGCGGCGTGAGCCCGGTGAGCTGCGCCAGACGGCTCTCCTCTATATAGCGATAGTCGATGAAGAGTCCGCTATACTCGCGCAATGCGGCTGTGATAACGGCTTCCTCGTTGGGACTTGTAGAATAGAGCTGATACAACTGGTCGCGCTCAAGTATGAACTTCATACGTGTACGCGAGTCGGGCTCGGTTTCGTACTCGATGTATCCGGAACGTGCCAGTATGCGCAGAGCAGAATTGGCGATGGTAGGGAAATGCTTGAACGTGCGGCAGAAGCGGTCGAGGTCGAGTGCAAAGGTATGCCCTGCCCCATTGTCGGCTGCCACTTGCAGGAAGTAAGCCAGATGGTCGTAGACATTACAGATGGTCTGTCGGTCGGGGAATTCCTCAAGCACCCGCTTGTCAAGGCGCAAGCGGTCGCTATCATTATACAACAGAACGGCATAAGCACGCTCGCCGTCACGTCCGGCACGGCCCGCTTCCTGAAAGTAAGCTTCTATGGAATTCGGGCAATCCACGTGTATTACCAGGCGCACATCAGGCTTGTCGATGCCCATACCGAAGGCATTGGTAGCCACCATGACACGCTTCTCGTCGTCATGCCATTGCTGTTGGCGCAAGTCCTTGACGGCATGTTCCAGTCCGGCATGATAGTATGTGGCACTGATGTCGTTCTGTTCTATCAGTTCGCTTATCTCCTTGGTGCGTCGGCGGCTGCGTGCATACACAATGGCACTGCCGCGTGTCGACTTGAGGATATGTATCAGTTCCTCGTCCTTGTTGCCTGTGTTGCGCACCACATACGTCAGATTCTTGCGCTCGAAGCTCATGCGGAACACGTTCTTCTCGCTGAATCCGAGTCTGTCCTGTATGTCGTCTATCACCTGCGGAGTTGCCGTGGCGGTGAGAGCAAGCACCGGCACACCGGGCTTCAACGCTCGTATGTCGGCTATCTTAAGATAAGAGGGGCGGAAGTCGTAGCCCCATTGCGATATACAGTGTGCTTCGTCGACGGTGATGAAGCTCACCTTCATGTGTTCGAGTTTGGCTCTGAACAGTTCGGTGCCTATACGTTCGGGCGATACATACAGCAGTTTGGTGTCGCCAAGTATGCAGTTGTCGAGGGCGCCCAATATCTCACGGCGGCTCATTCCCGAATATATGGCTGCGGCAATGATGCCACGACGGCGCAGGTTCTGCACCTGGTCTTTCATCAATGCGATGAGTGGCGTCACGACAATGCACGTTCCTTCCATGGCAAGTGCCGGAACCTGAAACGTAAGCGACTTGCCTCCACCCGTAGGCAT
>JAIJMN010000040.1:0-15961 GCA_022735715.1 Prevotella sp. | reverse complement strand
AACAGGAAGGTGCGAGAGAGGTTCGGCGCAACACGTTGTTCTATAACCTCGATGCCATCATCTCCGTGGGCTATCGTGTCAACTCCATCCGTGCCACTCAGTTCCGCCAATGGTGTACCTATGTTATCCGGCAGTTCTCGCTTCGGGGCTATATCATAGACAAGAAGCGTATGGAGAACGGCTCGTTCATAGGTGAGGACTATTTTGAGCATTTGTTAGCAGAAATACGTGAGATTTTCGTTTGTAACACTTTTTTACTGCCAGTACAATATTTGCATTGGCTTATATTGATTGATGCCAAATACTATGCAATACGATACCATGTCACTTTACAATCGTGATGCTAATGTCAGTGACGTGATATAAGGCTCTGTTGCGTGTCTTGAAACGGTCGTATCATGCCATGATATGACCGTATTGTGCATTGAAACAATCGTATCATGCCATGATACGACGATCTGCTCGGTCGCTGCGTCAATACCGCCGTTGTTGCTAAGCTTCAGTTCAACGACATAGATGAAGTTGGTAGTTTCCACTACCATGTCAATTCTGCCCGTAGCAATCATCTTCTCCACTTCAACTCTACAACCGATGGCATTGAAGATGGTGCTCAATATAAGGCGGTAGCGCTGTTATTTTTATTGAACTTGCAAATGTTCAGAATCTTATTTAATAGGTTCTACGTGTATTATCACGAATGTTCCCTCACCGAGCTGTTCCTTCAGCTTCTTCTCCATTGCACGGGTGATGTTGTGAGCCTTGTCGAGAGTCATCTGGCCGTCCATACGCACGTGCACCTCAATCGAATCACGGTTGCCTATCTTGCGTGTACGCAGATTGTGCGGGTCCTTAACGCCGTCAAACGAGAGTATTGTCTTGATGATTTCAGCTTCTACAGGTTCAGGCAGAGAGTTCTCAACCAGTTCGCCCAGACTCGGGCGCAACTGCTCTATGGATGCGTGGATAATGAGAACACTCACGATGAGGGCTGCAATGGGGTCGAGGATGGTCCAGTGTGAACCTAATGCCAAGGCTCCGCCGATGCCTATTGCTGTGCCTATTGACGAGAGAGCGTCGCTGCGATGATGCCAGGCGTTGGCTATTACGGCCTGGGACTGTAGCTGTCTTCCCTGGTTGCGTGTGTATTGAAACAACGCCTCCTTTACCACTATAGACAATATGGCAGCCACGAAAGCTATCCAGCCCGGTGATTGCAGCGTGCCACCGTTAAGACACGACCATATATGTGTGATGCTGTTCCACATAATGCCGAGTCCAACGAACAGCAGCATCAGTCCGATAATGGTTGTAGCGAGAGTCTCATACTTGCCGTGTCCGTACTCATGTCCACGGTCTTGCGGTTTGCTCGATATGCGCACGAAAGCTATAACGATGAAGTCGGTGATAAGGTCGCTGAGCGAGTGGATGCCGTCGGCTATCATAGCCGAACTGCGTCCGACAATACCGGCTGCCAGTTTGAAGAGGCAGAGAATGATGTTAGCTATAGCGCCATATATCGTGACGCGGTAGATTTTGCGTTCGCGCTCGTTGCTTTTTGTGCTCTCGGTACGAGGGCACGGATTACTTGTATAAACCATGATGTCTTAAATTCTAACGTTATTGAATAAGTTTAATAAGTCACTTATGCGTGAAGTATTTCTTTCACTTGATTTTGCTCAAACAACATGCCATTTGGTGTTGGAGCGTGTATGAATGGTGCAAAAATACGAAATTGTGTTTAAAAATTGATGTTAAGCAACTAATTTTATCCGATTATCTTTGGCGTTACTGATTAAATGCGTATCTTTGTATGGATTAAGACAAACTATGAAGTGTGCGCCTCGATAAAGAGGGCGCCAAGTCGTATTAGTTTGAAAAACCGATTTTCAACTAACAAATGACTGCTTATTTAGTTACAACTACTACAACAATCAACGACGTGCCCCGATGTGACTTCGGGGCACGCTTTCAATAACGCTAATCAAATTTTATTAAAACAAAGATATTATGAGACTTATTATTGAAAAGGATTATGATCAGCTCTCAAAGTGGGCTGCTGAGCATGTAATTGAGCGTATCAACAAGTTCAATCCGACACCCGACCACAAGTTCGTGCTCGGTCTGCCGACAGGTTCTTCACCTATCGGAATGTACCGTGCATTGGCTGAGGCTTGCAAGGAGGGACGCGTTTCGTTCAAGAATGTCCTCACTTTCAATATGGACGAGTATGTAGGTCTGCCAGAGTCGCATCCGGAGAGCTACCACTCATTCATGGCTAAGAACTTCTTCGACCATGTTGACTGCCCGAAGGAGAACATCCATATCCTTAATGGCAACGCCGAGGATTTGGAGGCTGAGTGCGCACGTTACGAACAGATGATCGTTGAGGCTGGTGGTATCGACCTCTTCATCGGCGGCATCGGTCCTGACGGCCACATCGCTTTCAACGAGCCGGGTTCTTCACTCTCTTCCCGCACACGTATGAAGACTCTTACAACTGACACTATCGTTGCCAACTCTCGTTTCTTTGACAACGACGTGAATAAGGTTCCTACAACAGCTCTCACAGTAGGTGTAGGTACTGTAATGTCTGCCCGTGAGGTTATGATCCTCGTTAATGGCCACAACAAGACACGCGCTCTCCAGGCTGCTGTTGAGGGTCCGGTTACTCAGATGTGGACAATCTCTGTTCTGCAGATGCACCAGCATGGTATCATCGTAGCTGACGAGGCTGCTACTGAGGAGCTCAAGGTTGGAACATACCGCTACTTCAAGGATATCGAGAAGAACAACCTCTAATCCCAATCGTCTATGCCTAAAGCATTGAACATAAAGAAAATCTCAGCTGTCTCGGTCGAGGCGGCTGAGATTTGCCGTATTATGGACGAGGCTCAGATTGAGTTCGTTTCGGTAGACAACCACTGTTGGGCTGCTGATTTCCCTTACAAACCGAAGTTTGAGGTGCGTATGGCTCACAACGGTAGTCAGTTGCTCATCAACTATCGCGTCACTGAGGAGTGCGTGCGTGCCGTTGCACCGCACGACGACGGCAACGTTTGGGAGGATTCGTGCTGCGAGCTGTTCCTCTCGCCAGTCGCTGACGGTACCTATTATAATATGGAGTGCAACGCAGCCGGCACATTGCTCATAGGTTTCGGTCCAAGTCGTGAGGGACGCGAGCGTGCTCAGCAGGCTGTTCTTGACAAGGTGCAGCGCTGGTCGACAATGGGTCGTGAGCCGTTCGGCAACATCGAGGGCGAGCGTACATGGCAGTTGTGCCTGTCTGTACCAGTTGAGGCTTACTATCATCACAACCTTAAGAGCTTCGACGGCTTGCACGTGAAGGGCAATGTGTATAAGTGTGGCGACATGCTGCCTCATCCTCACTTCCTCTCGCTCTTCCCAATCAATCTGCCCAAGCCCGACTTCCATCGTCCCGACTTCTTCGGTGATGTGGTGTTTGAATAAAGTGAAATCATAGAATATTTACAGATAACACTTCTATAATATATTTAATACAACAAGGGCAACAAAAAACAATGTCGTTTTTTGTTGCCCTTGTTATATCTATGCTATTTGTTTGCCTATTTGTTTTTATTCCGGCAAACTCTTATTCCTCCATAACTCGTCTTACTTGCCAACGTGTCACAACTGTTGCCAAAGTTCCGTATACTATTGCCTGCATCCAGAGTCCCTTGATTTCGGGCATGATGTCGCCGAACACTCCGCCGAGTGTGTTCAGCTTAATGAATCCCTGAATGCCGAAAGTAGACGGGAACAGCCATGAGAACCATTGCCACATTTCGGGTATATTGCTCTTTGGCCACGATACGCCCGACATGAAGAGGAATGGCACGGAGGTGAACACTACGAGCAACATCACATTCTCGCGCTTGCGCACGAAGTAAGAGAAGGTGATGGCAAAGCCTATGCAAGACAGCAGATAAGGCACAATGAAGAGAGCAAAGTCGCGTGCGTGTAGTATCTGCACGAAATGGAACAGCCGTGGAACCGCCAGCAATACCCATGCTGCGATGAGCAGGAAGAGCACAAAGAATCCCATTGTGCGGCCAACCATGATGCGTGCCAGTCCGAAACGACGTTCATACATTGGCACGAGGCGTACAAAGCGGCGCTTCTCGTGCGATGTTCCGTAGGCAATACCTATGCCAAGGAGCATCACCTGCTGTATGATGAGCACCAGAACGCCCGGCAATATGAAGTTGCCGTATCCGCCTGTATTGTTGAATATTGGCACATCGGTTATCTGCATGGGCTGCGTTGTGAGCTGGTCGTCGCGGTTGGTGTAGTTGCCCGACAATGCTATCTGAATGTGCGAGTTCATATCGGCAGCCACAGCTGTGCAGGTCTGGAATATAGCCTTATAGGTAAGCATCAGTCCCATATTGCAATACACGCTGACATGGGCTTGCTGCATGCGTCCAAGGTTGTGGTCGAAGTCTTCGGGCAGAAGTATTATGCCGTACACGTCCTGCTTGCCTATGAGTCGGCTTGCCTCCTCAAGGTTGTTGCAATAGGCTGCCACACGAACGTCGGACGATGCATCTACGTGGCGGACGAATTCGCGGCTCGTCTGACTATGCGAATTGTCAACCACCGCCACTGGCACGTCGCGCACCACCTCGTTGTTGTATATCCACGAGTAGAGTATAGGGTAGGCCAGTGGCAAAAGTATCACGAAGAGCAGCGCGCCCTCGTCCTTGAACATGTCGCGCATCTCGTGAAGCCATACTCTGGCCGTGTCTTCCCAGAAAGTTCTTATCTTGTTCATCTAAATACAGTTTTACTCCAAATATACATATTCTCTCAGAGCTTTGCCCAATCGCATGATTACAAACACGGGAGCGCAGGCGAATAGAGTGAGTGCGGCTGCGTTGAGCGCCACATCGGTCCACGGATTGCCTCCGAACACCACAATCTCATATATGATAAAGAAGTGGCGCATGGGGAACAGTTGTGCCAGTGATTGCAGGGCTGGGTCCATTGCGAGGGTGGGGAAGGCTGTTCCGACCATCGAGAAGCTAAGTACGCCCCACAGCGAACACATGCTCATTGCCATTCGCATTGAAGGGAACAGACCGAACATGAACACTCCGAAGCCCTGGGCTGCCAATACTGTCAGCACGCCCAAGCCTATTATGCTGCCCCAACCGCCCGGATGCGGGAAGTCGAGGATGCCGAACGTGTAGTACAGATAGCCCAGCATGATGATGAGCCATATAATGGTATGTGGCAGCATCTTGCCTATTATGGCAACAAACGGATTGTCGCCGGCGCACTTCATGAGTTCGCGTGCCGTGTCCATCTTCAATTCCGAGCCCATAGAGTAGGCTGTTACGAGGAAAATGAAGAGCAACAGACACGTCGGAATGAGCATCGTTGAGAGATAGATGTTGTAGTTTACCCACGGGTTGCCTACCGGATGCAGGTCGATAGCGATGGGTTGGAGGAATGTTGCAATCTGATTGTCGGTGTAACCTTTGGCTGACATCACCGATTTGCCAACGCCTGCCGTGCCGAGAGTGGCTACGGTCTTGAGGTCTTTAAACACGAGTGAGCCTGCTGTCAGCGAAGCGTAGCTGTAGTAGTATGACACTTTGGGCTGTCGCGAAGCCAATAGGTC
Source organism: Prevotella sp. (assembly GCA_022735715.1). GTDB lineage: Bacteria > Bacteroidota > Bacteroidia > Bacteroidales > Bacteroidaceae > Prevotella. The sequence goes on along the minus strand of JAIJMN010000040.1, from coordinate 10,317 downwards.
GGCTGTGGTGCCTTGTGGAAAATACAGGAAACCGTATATTTCGTTGTGCTGCATAGCGAGTCGTGCCGTCTCGAAGTTGGGGTAGTGGGCCACCACCTTTGTCGATTGGAACGAGTCGAGCATTCGTGTCAGCTTGCGTGTTGTAGCAGAATTGTCAAGGTCGACAACGCCTACAGGCATGTCTTGCGGCTGTCCTTCGTTCATGAGCGACGTGAAGAAGAAGGTCACGAATATCGGGAAAATCACCATTGAGAACAGATATAAGTGATTTTCCTTAAGTCGGCGGCACTCGCGTAAGAATATTTGTATGATTCGTTTGGTGAAAGACATTAACAAAAATGATTTGGGGAATCGTTTATGAGATAATCTATCGGAAAGAGAAAAGCCCTACCCCCAGCCCCTCCCCAGCAGGGAGGGGAGCTATATGTTCCGACTTATTATAACTAAACACATCTCTCCCCTCCCTACGGGGGAGGGGTTGGGGGAGAGGCCTTTTTTACTTCTTCAGCACCAATGACATTCCAGGGCGCAGACCGTCAATCTTGTCAATCGGGCGAGCCTTCACTTCGAATGTCTTGAGGTCGTACTGTCCGTTCGACTTGGTAGCCTTCCATACGGCGTACGAGCCCTGGTCCTTGATGTAGTACACCTTCATGCGGATCTCGCGATTGTATGCCGGAACGAAAGCCTTAATCTCGCTGCCTATCTTCATACCGTTGAGCTGGTCCTCACGAACGTTGAATGTGCCCCAAAGGTCGTTCATTATCGATATTGACATAATCGGCGAACCGGTTCCTACGAGCTCGCCCACCTTCGGATAGACATCGCTCACCTCGCCAGCCATCTGTGCTATCTGCATTGTCTCGTTGATGTAGGAGTTCACTTCGGCTACGGCACCCTTTGCCCGGTTCACCTGTGCAGCAGCAGCCTTCTTCTCTTCTATGCGGGCGCCATTCACTGCCATGTCGTACTGGCTTTGTGCGGCCTTGACCTGAGCCTCCATAGCCTTGTAGTTGGCAAATGCCTCGTCGCGCTTCTGGGCTGTCATCACGCCGTCGTCAAACAGACGTTGAACGCGGTTGTACGACTTCTGTGCAATGTCCAGACCAGCCTTTGCCTGCTGCAATACGGCGAATGCGGCACGCACCTGTTCCTTGCGTGCGCCGTTGTTTGCCATTTCGTCCATGGCTGAAGCTGCGTTCTCTGCCGACTGAGCCTGAGTCATCTTGGCGCGCACCTCTGGAGCGTCGAGAATGGCAAGCGTGTCGCCCACGTTAACGTAGTCGCCCTCCTTGACACGGAGTTCAAGAATGCGTCCGGGCACCTTGCTCGATACGCGATATTCAGACACTTCCACCTGTCCCTGTATTGTTTCTGGCTCTTGTTTGAGCGACAGCGAACCGATGATAGCTACTGCTGCTACCACAGCCGTTGAGCAAGCTATGGTGATAAGTATGTTCTTATGTTGCGATTTTTCTGACATAATAATATATAATGTGTGTTGTTATTGCAAGACACCGAGTGCCTTCTTTAAGTTAACTTGACTCATTTTCACGTCTACTTCGGCATCTATCTTCTGCGATTGTGCCTGCACCCATGCTGTCTGTGCAGCCATTACGTCGGTAGTGGGTATTACGCCCTCCTTAAATCCGAGGTTGGCGCAGCGCAGGTTTTCCTCTGCATTCTCCACATTCTTCATTGCCATAGCCAGACGGCGGTTGGCCTCCTTCACCTTGAATTGGCTTTGGCTCACCTGCAGGTCTATCTTCTCGCGGATGTCGTCGCGTTCGAGTTCGACGATAGTAGTGGCAATTCGGCTTGCGCGCACCTTGTATGTGCCCTCCATCCAGTTCCATAGCGGCACACGCACCATCACTCCGACATTCCACATGCCCGAGAGTTTGCGTTCGAATCCGTTGAAGACGTTGGGATTGGTGGCTACATATCCGCCCGTAAGCAGCACCTGTGGCAGATAGGCTGCACGTACCAGTCTGGTAGCCTGGCGACTCATGTCGGCTGAATTTTGCAGAAGTTTCAGTTCAGGACGGTTCTCCATCGCCACAGCGCGGTCGGCTTGAGCGTCGTCGGCTTGCTCTACGATGTTGTCGGCGTTCTCGTCGGCAAGTGTAATGTCTGAGTCGACATCCATGCCGCACAATTGGCAGAGCAGCATCTTGGCGAGAGCTAGTCCGTTTTCGGCCTGTGTCAGCGACATTTCAGCCTCGTTCACCTTGACGTCCACCTTCAGTCCGTCGGCTCGTGTGGCAACTCCTTCGTGTATCATCTTGCTCACGTCGTCGTCGAGTTTCTTCACAACAGCCAGATAGCTTTCTGCCAGCTGCTTCTTGTGGTGTACCGAAACGACTGTCCAGTAGGCCTGGTCGATAGAGTGCAGCGTGTTTTGTGTTGAAGCCTCGATGTTGTTCTGTGCCATCTCTTCGCCTATGTCAGCCATGCGGTTGGCTGCTATAATGGCTCCACCCATATAAATAGGTTGTGTGAGCATGACCGAGAGGGTGTACATCTGGCGTGTGTCTGTGCGGAAAGCGTCAACGATGTTCTGTCCTACATGGTTGACGGCTTCACCTATCTTTGAGCCCACCTGTCCGAACATGCCTCCGAGGTTGGAAGCCTGTTCGGGTGTGAGTATGCCTTTCTGGACAAGGCTTGACAGAGTGCCGGCAATGTCGTTGTGCAGCGCACCGGTAGTGTTGGTGCCTGCATTGGCAAGTGCCGACTTTTGGTCTTTGCTGAGTAGTGATATCTCGCGGCTTGTCAGTTCGTAGCCGCCGAGCGCACTTATGTGCGGCAGATACTTTGTTTTGGCCGCTTTCTTATTGTAGCGAGCCATGTCGAGCTGCAGGCGCGAAGCCGACAGGGTCTTGTTGTTGCGCAATGCCATTGCGCGACAACTGTCGAGTGTCAGCGTCTGTTGAGCCTGAGCGCTTGCGGCAAGCGTAGTAAGGGCCAATATTAAAAATTTGTGTTTCATATTCGTTTGTTTGTTGGAGTGTGTAGCTTGTCAGCCCGAGTGGCTTACTTGAATGTGAAGCTGCGCGAGCCGATCATGTTGCCGTCGGCGAAGATGCTTACATGATAGGTTCCTGCAAGCAGCGACTGCGATACGCTCCAATATGTAGTTATAGCCATTTCCTGTCCGCCGTATTCCACAGTCTTGTGCATTGTGGCTTCGAGCGAGCGGTTCTGATAGTTGAACGTTCCGCCGTCGCCGAGTGTTGTTCCGGCAGGAGTGGTGATGCGCACGTAGAATGTCTTCTGTCCGTTCTGTGCTGTCACGTTCTTGGCTATGGTGAAGTTGACCTGTATGTTTGTACACTTTGAAGTCTTGTCGGTATTCTTGCCGCGCTTGTTCTTCAGCTGCATCGAGATGCCGGTGGCGTCGAGCTGCGCTGCAATAGCCACTTTCTCCGAGAGTGAGGCGCGTTCGGTGTTGAGTCCCTCAATCTGTCGTGTCGCTTCGTTATACTGTCCTTTGATTCGGGTGTTCTCGGCGGTGAGGTTCTGGTTGAGTCGGTTGAGCGAATCTATCTCAATGACATAGTTGCGCAGTACGGCGCGAACGGTTGCAAGCTCCTTCTTGAGGCGTGCTATCTCACGTGCGTCGCTCGATTTGGTTTCCTTCAGTTCCTTGAGCAGTCGTTCGGTCTTCTCCTGCTCGGCTGTGAGTTGTGCTACGATGGAGTCGTTGGTTATCTGCGTCTTCATCTCGCTGTATTGGTTGGCAAACTGCTGGTATTCGTTCTCCATCTCCTTCTTGTCGAGGTCAGCGAGTTCCTGCATTGCCTTGTTTTCTTTTCTTTGGCTGTCAAGATTGACGTAAAGATAGGCTATTGTGCCAACGAGTGCCAATCCTATCACACCCGCTACTATCCCAGTAATGAGCTTTTTCTTTTCCATAGTGTTTTGATATATCAATTAATGAGTTTTATAAAATAAAGTTTAAACTGTTGCAAAGTTAGTTGATTAATTTTAAAGCACAAAGCAACGGGTGTTGTAAATAAATAATGATTGCTAAAATCGAAGATAAAAACAGAAGAACGGAACAGATAAAAAACAAAAGAAGTCCTTTTGGGTTGCAAAAGGACTCGTTTTGCAATCCAAAAGGACTCCTTTTTTGAAATCGTATGTGTTAAGTGTTAAATGTTAAGTGTTATGTGGGTGGAATGTTAAGTGTTGAATGTTAAATGTTAAGTGCTTAAGGTTTTGTAAATCAGAGGTTTTTCTTATTTTATAGCCTTGAGCACTTGCTCGGCAAAGCTTTTCATTCCCTTTATCGACGGGTGTCCGCTCTTCTTGTCGATGTCCTTGAGTTTGATTACGGGCACGTCGTAGTGGCGGCATATTTCGTCAACCGACTTGTTGATGTCGTCTTTGAGCTGGCTGTTGAGGATGAAGTAAACGTCGACGTTGGGATAGTACAGGCGTATGTCGTTGAGCATCTTTGCCATGGCAGGACGGAAATAGTAGAGGTCGGCACGTCGCCAGTCGCTATACTGATATTCGCCCATCTTCACGCCAGCCCATGAGTCGTTGGTGGCTCCGCAGATGAGTATGATGTCGGGATTGCCCAGGTTGCGGCATCTGGTCACGAACGAGCGGTCGCTGAAGTCGGCGTCGTCATATCCTGTGTTGCATATTGTGGTACCCGAGTAGGAGTTGTTCATCCCCATCTTGTAGCCTCCCTGCTTTATCACCTGCCACCACCATGTCTGCTCTACGCGCTCCACGTCGGTCTGCTGTTTGTTGGCAGGCGAGAAGTACCATATTGCGTTGCCTTCGGGAATGAATCCCTGGAATGTAGAATACGAGTCGCCCAGTACGGCGATTGTCCGGCGCACCTGTGCCGGAGCCTGTACAAGCACGAGCATGAGCAGGCAGAATAGTGTAATTGTCTTTTTCATTTGCTGTTTGTTTTTAGTTATTATTGTTGTTCTTTTTCTTCATCTACACCCAGACCGAACAATGCGAAGTCGCCCCTTGTAGGGTCGTCGGGGAAAATCTGGAGCATAGCATCTGTCAGTCGGCGGGCTGTTGACATTGAGGCTGTGCGACTGTTGAGCAGCCCCATTCGTACGCTCTCCTGCACAACGTGCGTGTCGAGCGGCATTATGAGCGAGCGTCGGTCGATGATGTCTGCCCACAATCCGAGGTCGACGGGCGATTCTGACCGCACCATCCAGCGCATAAACATGCACACACGCTTGCATGCCGAAGTGGTGTTCTTGGGCACAATCTTGCTGGCTCCTTGCTCGGCAAAGTATCGGCAGATGGCCTGCACGGCTTCAATTCCTGTCGTTGCATGGCTCGCCACGTATGTCTTCATGCTGCCGTAGCGGTTGAGCATGCGGCTATAGGCGGCAAGCAGGCAGCACATGTCGTGTCGTGTGTACAGGCGATAGAAGCATTCGGCATTGTCGGCTATGTCGTTCTGCCATTTGCCCGAGCGTACCCAGCGGTCTACCTCGCCCCCCGAAGTGTCGAGCACGAACTGTATCTTGGGGAAGAACTGCTTGCGCGAGCCGTAACTCAGGCACGAGGCTATGAAAGCCATTGCCTCCTGATTCTCCGCTCCCGCCACGCGGTGCATGAAAGAACTTGGGTCGGCGGCGAGGAAATCAGCCGTTTCGTATTTGTCGGCAAGCTGCCGGATGCGGCTTGCGAGTTGCTTGTCTATATTGTGATTCATTTCTTTGTATGTAGAATATGTTGAGTTGAATGCAGGTGTAAAGGTACGCCGAATTATTCTATCCGCCAAACAACAGGGGCTTGAATGGCAATGTTTTATAGATAGTTGGCAGAAATGTTGGTCAGATGAACGAAATTATGTAAATTTGCACGTATGAGAATAGACATAATAACCGTATTGCCCGAAATGCTTGAGGGCTTCGTAAACGAATCGATACTTGCCCGCGCCCAGAAGAAGGGTCTGGCAGAAATTCACTTGCACAACCTGCGCGACTATTCGGCCGACAAGTGGCGCCGTGTAGACGACTATCCTTACGGCGGATTTGCTGGTATGGTGATGCAGTGCGAACCCATCGACCGCTGTATATCGGCTCTGAAGGCAGAGCGCGATTACGACGAGATAATCTACACTTCGCCTGACGGCGAGCAGTTTGACCAGCACATAGCCAACGACCTTTCGCTCAAGGGCAACATCATCATACTCTGCGGACACTACAAGGGTATCGACCAGCGTGTGCGCGACCATCTCATCACTCGCGAGATAAGCATCGGCGACTACGTGCTGACGGGTGGCGAGCTGGCTGCAGCAGTCATGGCAGACGCCATTGTGCGCGTTGTGCCGGGCGTGATAGGCGACGAGCAGAGTGCGCTGAGCGACTGCTTCCAGGACGATCTTCTCTCGGCTCCTATCTATACACGCCCTGCCGACTACAAGGGATGGAAAGTGCCCGACATATTGCTGAGTGGCAACGAGGCCAAAATAAAGAGTTGGGAAATGGATCAGGCTATGGAACGCACCAAGCGTCTGCGCCCCGACCTGTTGGAGAAGTAATGACACCCTGAAAATAATGAATAAGCCGTGGCACGGAGTAATGGATCAGCCCGTGTCACGACCCACCTTCTGGTCCACACCTTAAACCTTATGGAACAATTAAACCAAAACACACAGCCCCAGAACGACAATCCAAAGATGCCTATGCCAAATAACAATATGGTTATGGCGATAATCTGCACCATCTGCTGTTGTCTGCCACTCGGCATCTACGGCATCATAAAAGCTGCCAAAGTGAACGGCCTGTACATGGCCGGCCTGTATGATGAAGCAGTCAATGCTGCCAACGAAGCCAAGAAGTGGAGTCTTATAGGCATTATAGTCGGATTGGTGATTCAGTTAATATACTGTGGAGTCTATGGATATGCAGCCTTTGCATCTCTTTAAGAACAAATACATTTATCTCGCATTAGCTTTGGCAGTCGGATTGGTGCTTTATCGTTTCAGTCCGACTGCTTATTGGTTTTGGCCTAAATGTCCCGTAAAATTGATTACAGGACTGAGTTGTCCTGCTTGCGGCATACAGCGCTTTGTGCATGCGATGACCAACGGAAATGTGCGGGAAGCTGTTTCTTACAACTACTATCTCATTTATGCCCTGCCTTATACTTTGTGTATTGTTGTGGCCTATTATCTCCCACAATCGCGACTTAAAGACCGTATGAAAGAGATATTTGAGGGGAAAATAGCAGTTGGACTGTATGTCATAACGTTCTGCGTATGGTTTGTCGTAAGAAACATACTTGAAATATAAAACCACAAAACAGAAATTATAAAACCACATGACTATGGAAAAGAATCAAGTAAGCCAGCTTATTGCTTTGTATGGTGGACGTTTTCCCGAATATGCGCTTCGCGACATCTACACACAGCTTGAGAATATGGATTTTTCTGAAGCATCCATTCGTATGGCACAGACCAAAGACCCTATAGTTGCTCTTCTCATATCTATCTTTCTCGGACAATTCGGCATCGACCGCTTTTATATAGGGGATACTACTATGGGGGTACTGAAGCTGATAACATGCGGAGGCTGTGGTATCTGGACCATTATCGACTGGTTCCTGATAATGGGAGATACAAAAACCAAGAACTATAACAAAATCAACGAAATATTCTAATTATAATTAAATGAACAAATCAATTCTTTCGGCAATAGCTCTTGCTTTTGCCTTCGCTATGCCCGCTTCTGCTCAGGACGGACTGCTTAAGAAATATGCACAGCGACTGTCTACTCCACGACATTATGTGTGCTATCGTACTAACGAAAAGATAAAGATTGACGGCAAGCTCAACGAGAAGTCGTGGGCAAAGGCTGCCGACACAGAGTCGTTTGTCGACATCAGCGGCGACGGATTTCCCAAGCCTATTTACGACACCAAGGCCCGAATGATGTGGGACGACGAATATCTGTACGTGTCGGCTGTGATGGAGGAACCCAACATCGTGGCTAACCTGACGCAGCGCGATACTATCATCTATCACGACAACGACTTCGAGGTGTTCCTCGACCCTACTGGCGACGGACAGTGCTACTTCGAGATTGAGAACAACGCACGTGGCGTTGTGTTCGACCTTATGCTCGACCGTGCCTATCGTTCGGGCGGCAACTTCTACGTTCAGTGGGATTGTCCGGGACTGAAGCTCGCCGTTAAGCACGACGGTACGCTCAACAAGCCTAAGGACAAGGACCGCTCATGGACCGTGGAGATGGCTATTCCGCATAAGGCAATTACCCGCAACTTCACCAATCCGCTTGTTGCCGGCAACACATGGCGACTGAACTTCTCGCGTGTGGAATGGCTGAAGAAGGGTGGACCTGAGGAAAACTGGGTGTGGACTCCTACAGGCGAAATCAACATGCATGCGCCCAACCAATGGGGATTCTTGCAGTTCTCTGATAAGGTTGTAGGCACAGGTACCGACGAGTTCCGCTGTCCGTACAACATGGAGGCTTACAAGTTGCTGTGGGCGATGTTCCATACTCAGTTTGAGAAGCGTGAGAAGACCGGAGCCTACACCAGTTCTACAGCCTCGCTCGGATTGACTGATGCCGACCTTGCTACATTGCCGAAGGGCAGCAACGTTGAGCTTGAGTCTACAACCACACAGTTCATAGCCAGCGTTCTTGTAGGAGGAACCGGCAAGCGCTATGTGGTAGACCAGAACGGAAAGTTTGAAGTGAAATAATATTTTGGTTATATAAAGAGGGAGTCAAAACTCCCAATATAAATAATAAAAACTCGTTGTACTTCCTTGTGTGGACGTACAACGAGTTTTTTGTAGCTTAATAATACTTTCACATGTATATTAATATACTTGCCAAATACATATAATGCTTGTCGTTTGTCATACACAACTTACCATAAATTATCCTGCGATTCTGAATTGAAGAATTCACAATCGCAGGGGGTAGCTGAGAATTATTTAAAACTCAGAATTCAGAATATTACTCCTCCCAAACCAAGTAGGCAGAAACGAGCCAGTGGTTCATCTCGTTGCCCTTGATGGGCTGAGCATTTGGAATGGCAATGCTGAGAGTGTGGCGGCCAGGTGTAATGTTGTTGAGTGGAATTTCCTCTGGAGCGACATCCGAGCCAGGACACCAGTTGGAGCGTGAGAAGTCTGACGAACCTACAGGCTCTTCAATTTCCTTCTCCGTATAGTTGCCGTCGGGACCAATGTACGAGGCAATGCGCTTTTCGAGCCAAACACCAGTGCCGGGATTGAAGCGGCGGAACGATGCGCAGTCGTCGCGCCACGGAGTGAACTTATATACTTCGTTGCCGTCAATAGACAGAACATTCTCCTGCGGAGTGAACTCATCGCCGCCGTCATGACCGCCATGTCCCGTAACGATATACTTCAACTTGACGTTCTTGGCACCCTTAGGCAGATTGAAGTCGGCTACGAGCGGCTTGCGAGCGAAGATGTCGGGATACTCCTGACCAATATAATATACTGTGTTGACGAGTGGCAATACGTGAGTGCGGGGCATTGGGTCGCAGCTTATAGGGCTTTCCTTGAAACGCAGTTCGACGCTTGCCAGATAGCCATCATCGGTCCATGTGTCGATGAATACGCCCACGTAAGCCTCGCCTTCAAGTTCAGCGTAGCGGTCGGTGATGTCCTGCTGCCACTCTACGCAGTCAGCCCACTTCGGGATGTAAACGGGGCGGCGCTTTGCTGAGAGTTTGTCGTCCTTGCCGCTGAAATGTCCTACGCCGAATGGAGTCATAAATCGCATCAGCTCAACGGTCGGCAAATAATCCTTGCCGGCTACTATACCGACGAGCTTCTCGTACTTTGAAGCATCAACAGCAGGAAACTTGTTCTTGCCCTGTGCTATGGTCATTAGGTTGATGGCCGACTTCTTGGGCAGTACGAACACCGAACCTGACTTGTCCCAGCGGTCGCCGTTAGAAGCTACTGTAGTCTTTATGTACACCTTGACGTTGCGTTCGTAGTGGGGAACGTTGATTTTCTTCAATATTATACGGCCGTTGACAAGACGTATTATGCCGTCGGCATCGGCTGCATTAAAGCCTTCAAGTTTCGACGGAGCATAATGAATGTTTGTCTTCTCAAATACCTTTATCGTTTTGCTGCCCTTTGCTGCGTACTCCTTATGGTTGGCAGCGTGTGAGGAAAGGGCGAAGAGGAAGATAAAGGAGAAAAGGGAAGACAGAGAAATAAGGGTGAAATGGGAATGTTTCATAAGGCTTTCTGTTTTTTATGAGTAGTCGGTTCATACCGCTCCCCTCCCTGCGGGGGAGGGG
>JAIJMN010000300.1:0-2320 GCA_022735715.1 Prevotella sp. | reverse complement strand
GTTCCTCCACGTAGGCGACGAGGTAGAGGCAGTTATCCTCACACTCGACCGTGCAGAGCGCAAGATGTCTCTCGGCATCAAGCAGCTTAAGGAAGATCCATGGGAGGCTATCGAGGTTAAGTATCCTGTAGGCAGCAAGCACACAGCTAAGGTTCGCAACTTCACTAACTTCGGTATCTTCGTAGAGCTCGAAGAGGGTGTTGACGGACTCATCCACATCTCTGACCTCTCTTGGACAAAGAAGGTTAAGCATCCTTCAGAGTTCACACAGGTAGGCGCAAGCATCGACGTTGTTGTTCTCGAAATCGACAAGGAGAACCGTCGTCTCAGCCTCGGCCACAAGCAGCTTGAGGAGAATCCTTGGGACAAGTACGAGGAGATCTACACTCCGGGTTCAGTACACACTGGCAAGATCACTGAGATGATGGACAAGGGCGCTGTTATCACCCTCAACGAGGGTGGTGAGGGCTTCGCTACTCCTAAGCACCTCGTTAAGGAGGATGGCACACAGGCTCAGCTTGGTGAGGAGCTTGAGTTCAAGGTAATCGAGTTCGTTAAGGAGACAAAGCGCATTATCCTCTCACACAGTCGCACATTCGAGGCAGGCAAGGAAGAGGCTAAGCCAGCTCGCAAGCACACAGCCAAGAAGGAGGCTGCTCCTGCTATCAACAACGTAGCTGCTTCTACAACTCTCGGTGACCTCGATGCTCTCGCAGCATTGAAGGCTAAGATGGAGAAGGGCGAGTAATCGTAGCAGATAACTTGTATCCATAGATTTGACTATTCAAATCAAACAATAATGTTAAGGTCGCAAATAAGTCGGCGCAAGCCCGCTTGTTTGTGGCCTTTTTTCGTATACCACATATTTACATCTATTTTTTCATACTCCCCACACTGCAAATTTCAATTCCGTTACATTTTGTCATTCATAAAATTGTCTGTTTAAAGAAAATTGCCTACATTTGCATTTAAATTAAGAAATACGGACTATGAAGTTAGCAATAATGACTCAATCCACATTCTTTGTGGAAGAAGACAAAATACTTGCGGCCCTGTTCGAAGCCGGGCTTGACAATTTGCATCTTTATAAGCCAGGCTCGTCGCCAATCTATTCAGAACGTCTACTATCGTTGCTTCCGAGCACAACATACAACAAGATTACCGTTCATGAGCACTTCTATCTGAAAGATGAATACAACCTTGCAGGCATTCACCTTGACGATGTTTCCATAGAGGAACCAATGGGCTACAAGGGACGCATAAGCCGTACATGCAAACGCATTGAAGACCTCAAGGAGACAAAGAAAAACTCGTCGTACGTTTTTCTTGGCAACATTCTCAACAGCCAGTCGAGCAAGACAGCACTCTCCAATCTGGATATGAACAGTCTGACAAAGGCTGCAGAATGTGGGCTGATTGACAAGAAAGTATACGCTGTAGGCGGAATGAATATCGACAACATTCAATTTGCGCGCGACCTTGGATTTGGGGGTATAGTGATATGTGGCGACTTGTGGAACAGGTTTGACATACACCACCAAAGAGACTACAAAGAGCTTATAGCGCACTTTGAGAAACTCAGGAAGCTTGTAGGCTGATAATACACATTATTATAAAATATACATTATTATATATATAGTATAAGCCGACTGAAAAGATAGCAAGAAGATATTACAGAAAACTATAATATAACATAAAACAAATTAGGAAAAATGAGTGAGCAAAACTCTTTTTTGGTATTCTCAGGCACTAACACGAGATACCTTGCAGAGAAAATCTGTCAAAGTTTGGGTTGTCCGTTAGGAAACTTGGTTGTAACAAAGTTCTCTGACGGCGAGTTTGCCGTATCATACGAAGAGTCTATCCGTGGACGTGACGTGTTCCTCGTACAGAGCACATTCCCCAATTCAGACAATCTGATGGAGCTTCTTCTTATGATTGACGCTGCCAAACGTGCATCTGCACGCAACATCATCGCTGTAATTCCTTACTTCGGATGGGCACGTCAGGACCGCAAGGACAAGCCACGTGTAAGCATCGGTGCAAAGCTCGTAGCTGACCTGCTTTCAGCTGCAGGTATCGATCGTCTTATCACTATGGACCTCCATGCCGACCAGATTCAGGGATTCTTTGATGTTCCTGTTGACCACCTGTATGCTTCGGGCGTTATCCTGCCATATCTGCAGAGCCTCAACATGAACACAGAGGATTTGGTAATCGCTTCGCCTGACGTTGGCGGTTCAAAGCGTGCCAGCACATACGCAAAGTATCTCGGCTGTCCGCTCGTACTCTGCAACAAGACACGTGCACGTGCCAATGT
>JAIJMN010000299.1:0-2324 GCA_022735715.1 Prevotella sp. | reverse complement strand
ATCTCCCACGGACGACACGGAAACTGATGGCTGTCGGCAATAAGTTCCGAGCCATTCGTTGCTACAAGCTTCACATATCTATGCTTCCTTCCATTTATCTCCTTCTCAAACACCTTGGTGGCATACATGCTTACAACACCCTCACACTCGCCCTTGCATTCTTCAGGATGATGAAGCCTGTACGACTGAAGGGCACGCTCCACACGCTCCTTTAACGACAGATATTGCCTGCCATCCTTACCTGTCTGCCGCCTCAAGTCCTGCGCACGCAGACAACTGTCGTAGCCCCAAGCCTCAAGAAACTTAGGCAATTTGAAGTCACAGTAGGTCTCGCTTACCTTCACCGCCATGCCAAGCATGCACGAGTCGATGAGCGACATACGCTTGACATGCAGCTTCATATAAGCGGCAAGCAGAGTGCGGGCCATAACAGAACCCATTGTCTTGTAATTATTCTGAAGATAACGGTAGATTTTCCAGTTGGTATCGTCGGGATGAGCAGCACCTGTGGCGATGCTATCAAGAAGTTCTTCCCAGGTTACGGATTGAGTGGTATCAGGCATAGGAGTTGGGAATTAGGAGTTAGGAGTTAGGAATTAGGAATTAGGAGTTGATAGTAAAAAGTTGAGAATTGAGAGTTGAGAGTTATGATTACCAAGCTAAACACTTAATCTCAAAGCATATCATAACCCTCAACTCTCCATTCTCAACTCTCAACTCTAATTAGCTGAGCTTTGTCTCCGACTCCTCCGACTTCTTCGAAGCAGTCTTGCGTGTTGTGGCACGCTTGCGCTTTGGCTTATCATCGACAGTCTCAGTCTCTATAGTCTTTACACCAGCCAACTCAGGGTCGATCATGATACGTCCGCAGTACTCGCAAACGATAATCTTCTTGTGCATCTTGATGTCGAGCTGTCGCTGTGGCGGAATCTTGTTGAAGCAGCCACCGCAAGCGTCACGCTGCACATACACGATACCCAGACCGTTGCGTGCATTCTTACGGATGCGCTTGAAGCTTGACAGCAGACGCGGCTCAATCTTAGTCTCCAGTTCCTCGGCCTTAGCCTTGAGCGCCTGTTCCTCCTCGCGGGTCTCCTGCATGATTTCGTCGAGCTCGCTCTTCTTCTCGTCCAGCGCCTGCTGGCGGTCGTTGATAAGGTCGTTGGTGCGGGCCAGCTCGCGCTTCTTGTCCTCAACCTTAGCGTTTGCCTCCTTGATTTTCTTGTTGCAAAGCTCAATTTCGAGGCTCTGGAACTCAATCTCCTTGGTCAGAGTGTCATACTCGCGGTTGTTGCGCACCTCGTCGAGCTGCTTCTTATATCGCTCCACACTCTCCTCAGCCTCCTTAATCTCGCCCTGCTTCTGGACTACAGCCTGCTGAAAATCGTTGATGTCGCCCTCAATGTGCTCAATACGAGTCTTGAGTCCGGCAATCTCGTCCTCAAGGTCCTGCACCTCAAGAGGAAGTTCGCCACGCAACGCACGCTTCTCGTCGATAGCCGAGAGAGTAGTCTGAAGCTGATAGAGAGTCTGCAATTTGCTCTCTACTGAAATTTCTGATTCCTTTTTTGCCATAGTTATATAATAGTTATATATATGTTATTTCTGTTTTATGGTGAATTCTTTTAAAAATACATTATCGGATTGGTACATGTCTCGGCGATGAAGCACTTCACGCCCTGACACTCACGCTCAATAACATCGCGGAAAATCTCGCTCGTAAACTGTTCGCTCTGATAGTGGCCTATCACGGCTATCTGTATCTGCTGTTCGCGACCGAAGTACTCATGATAGTGCATCTCGCCCGTAAGGAAAGCGTCGGCACCAGCCTCTACAGCCTCGTTCAACAGGAACGAGCCCGAGCCGCCACACATAGCCACCTTCTTTATGGGTCGGCGCAGCAGCTGGTTGGCCTCGACACACTCCACGCAGAATACCTTCTTGAGCAGTATGATGAAGTCGTCGGCAGCTACAGGCTCCTCAAACTCTCCTATCACACCCGAGCCACACTCCACTCCGTCTACCGTCTTTGTCGACATGAAGCGCACATTGTGCAGCCCCATCTTCTCGGCAATCTTGAAGTTGACGCCACCCTGTGCATTGTCCATATTCGTGTGCATCGACATAATCACGATGCCGTTGGCAATAGCCTTCATCACGGCCTGCTGCACATAGTCCTCGCCCGTCAGTCGGGCAAGCTTGCGGAATATCAGCGGATGGTGCGACACGATGAGGTTGCAGCCCTTCTGTATGGCCTCGTCCACGATCTGGCACGTAACGTCCAGACACAATAATGCCCCTGATACTTCCGCCTCTGTCAGTCC
>JAIJMN010000039.1:0-16099 GCA_022735715.1 Prevotella sp. | reverse complement strand
GGGTCGGCGGTGTAGATGCCGTCAACACGTGTGCCCTTGAGCATAACGTCGGCTTCAATCTCGATGCCACGCAGACTTGAACCAGTGTCGGTGGTGAAGTATGGCGAACCGGTTCCGGCAGAGAAGATACATACGTAGCCATTCTCCATAGCCTCGATGGCCTTCCACTTAGAGTAGAACTCGCCAATAGGTTCCATGCGTATGGCTGTAAGCACCTTTGTCTTAACACCGATGGCGCCAAGAGCTGAGCTGAGTGCCAATGAGTTGATAACTGTAGCACACATTCCCATCTGGTCGCCCTTAACACGGTCGAAGCCCTTTGAAGCTCCGCTAAGTCCGCGGAAGATGTTGCCGCCGCCAATAACGATGCCTATCTGTACACCCATTTCGTGTACTTCCTTAATCTGCTGTGCATACTCGCCCAAACGAACCGGGTCGATGCCGAAGCTCTGATTGCCCATGAGGCTCTCGCCACTGAGCTTAAGAAGAATTCTGTTGAATTTCATATAGTGATAATTTAAATTTACATCTGTATCTCCACTACCTTATCCACATCAGTAGGTACGCTGTCGAGTGTAATGAGCACTCCGCCTTGGCACTTCTGCATCTTGACTGCCTTGCGCGATACGTAGTCTACGGCGCGCTTTGCGTTCTTGTCGGTGATGGGAAGGAAGAGCGAGCGGTCCTTGAGGTTGAGGATATGTACGAATATCTTGTTGTCCTTCTCTGTAGTAACGCCCCAATCGCGTGGCGATACGCGTCCGCCACGTGTACCATATATAGTCTCTCCGTATGTCTTCATCCATTCGCCCATCTCCTTAAGGCGCTGCACAGCTACTTCGGGCAGACATCCGTCGGGTTGCGGGCCGATGTTCATGAGGAGGTTGGCGTTGCGACCTGCTGCCTTTACAAGATAATGGATGAGAGTCTTTGTCGACTTATAGTTCTGGTCGGTAATCTTATATCCCCACATACCGTTCATTGTTTCGCATGTTTCGAGCGGCAGTTGTGAGATTGACTGTCCTGAGAGTCCGGCTGTATTCTCGCCTGGCAGGTCGCGTTCAAACATCTGGAAGTCTTCACCTTCGAATGGAGTCTGATGATGATTGTTGCCGATGAGGCAAGCAGGCTGCAATCGATGGATGAGAGCATACTGCTCTGGCAGGCGCCAATCGAATGATGGATTGATGTCCTGATCCCACCATCCGTCAAACCATATAGCTCCAACCTTGCCGTAATTGGTAAGGAGTTCGGTGAGTTGATTGTTCATGAACGTATAGTAAGAGTCCCAGTTCTGCTTCTCAACGGGTCGACCAGTGCCGAGACCTGTACGACCAAGCGGAGCGTCTTCACGCTGCCAGTCGATATGTGAGTAGTAGAAGTGGATGTCGATGCCTTGACGGTGGCACTCGTCAGCAAGTTCCTTGACGATGTCGCGCTTGAAGGGAGAAGCGTCTACAACGTTATAGTCGGAATATTTGGTCTTGAACATTGAGAAACCTTCGTGGTGACGAGTGGTGAAGCAGATATACTTGGCACCCGAAGCCTTAATCTGAGATACCCATTCCTTTGCGCTGAAGCGAGAGGGATAGAAGCCTCCAGCCAGCTTGGCGTATTCCTTGTAGTTGAGGTCGTTGTTGGTCATTGTCCATTCGCCGGTGGCAAGCATGGCGTACAGACCCCAGTGAAGGAAGATTCCGAACTTAGAGTCCTGGAAGTGTTTGCGTGCCGCGATGTTGTCAGCAGAGGGGGTGTAGGTTTGATTAGTGTTAGCGGATGCTGTAAGCGATAATGCCAGCATAGCCGCAGCCAATAGCTTTTTCATAAGTTGTTGTTGGGTTATGGGTTATAATTGTTTCGCAAAGTTAACCTTTTTATTCGTATTGGTGAAGAATTATACAAAAAAAGTTGGGCAACCTCACGGCAGCCCAACCCAATAACTATTAAAACGTGTAATACGATAAGATCTGAGTCTGTTATGTTTATGTGTCGGTTTTCTAATGTTTATATTCTATTGCCTATAACCTTTCTGCTTATTTCTTGCGCACAGCACGCACGTGGAATTTGTCTGTACGTATGTTTAGAGAAGCCCCCGAGTTATTTTGGTACTTATACGAATTCTCGTTATCATGCGCTATTTCAGAAGCTGTTGATGTCCAATAATTTCCATTCAATGGATAATCATTATCTACGACCATAGAGAACTCGTTCTTAGCAGGAAGATACCATACGAGGTTTTCTCGCTTAAGTACTGGTCTATACGCAACATTATTACCTTCTTGAGCAATTTTTTCCTTGTTGAACTTATTCTTCATTGTACACATTCGAGCGGCATATTCAGCAGGATTTTGTTCCAAAACCTTATCTGGCTTTCCGCCCCATTCTTCCAATTGAGCCATAAGTCCGGTTACGTCACTAATACCATTGAAATTATACAATTCCCATGTGTTCAGATTTCCGTCATCATGACTGTCAGCAACGTCAAGATTAGGAACCTTGCTAAAGTCAATCGTAAGAGTTTTTAATTGGGCCCAATATGTAGTATAGGTAATATAATCTTTGTATTTATCACCATAATACTTAATCTGAATCTTCATAATCCATCTTCTGAGTAGACCCCAGAAACCAGTGCCTCCTGCTTCTGACATATCGTAGGTGATCTTCATTGAACTATCCCACTTGAATCCCCATGGATAATCTCCATCTTCGAAGCGTTCACATCCCAATCCTTGAGTATTCCAACTTGGGCACAACTGCTTAATTGTAAACTTTGCAGATGTTGCAGATGGATACTTTTTAGGACTTAGTTCAAGTACTATATCGCGTTCTGCATCTGTTATGTTTTCTTCGAGGAAAGCATAGACTGTTACCTCTCCCGTCTCTGTACCTTCGATGGTTTGTGTACCGCGGTCTTCCTCCACCCAGTAGCCAAGTGATGTAAGTTCAGTCAGTTCCTTGCAAAGTGTTACCTTTGGTGATGTAGATTTTAATGTCCATCCACCTCCAACTACTTTACCCTTTTTATCCTTATCAACCAGTGTTGGGTCAACCTTTATTTTAATAGGGTAAATCACATAGTGAGCATCCTGCACCTTAGGTTCTGATGTAAACTTCAGCTCATACTCTGGTGTAATCGAGAGGCGATAGGTCACGGTTTTGCCCATTGGCCATACGGCTCCGTTGAGTGATGCGCTCAGTATGCGGTCCTTGCCAGATATGTTGTCATGGAAAGCCACTTCGAGTTTGCTGTCTGCGCCTAAAGTCTGGGGCAGGAGCATGAATGTAGATTCACCGGCGTTGAGGTTGGTGCCGTTAGGAGTGGTGCTGGTTGTTGCCTGGTTGGGCGAAATGGTGAAGTCTGCCTTTGAGTCGGTCAGCGTCCAAGTGGAGTTCACCATGTCGTATGTTCCAGAGTTCTTTACGCCCTTAAGCGATACACTCTTGATGGTTCCGGCAGTCATTTGCTCGCCAGTCTTGATGATGACGGCGGTGCAAAGGTGCTTGAACTGCAAACCTACCGGTGTGCATGTGGCATCGTTAGAGGGATTGCTTATGAAGCCAGTGGCAGCAGCAACGATGTCGCGCTGGTTCTTTGCCTCGGCAGGAGTGGTGTACTGGAGCGTAGTTGCATTAGGATTGTTGGGTACTGATTGGAAAGATGCATCTGTAGGAGCCCACGCCAAGAAGCGAAGCTGACGGTTGGAGCCTGGCCAATAGTAGACTTTGGAAGGCACCCAGTTAGTGCCCGTCTTCGTAGCAACATCGTCCATATAGTACTGTGAGCCGACGTTGCCGTTCTCCTTTATGGCAGCCACAACCTTAAACTCGTTGTACATGCTTGTCTGCATGGCTGCACGTGTAGCAGGTCTGCCTGCATTGTCGTTGCCTATGCCGTCGGTCACAACGGCACGCACGCAGAGTGTGTCGGCTGAATTGTCCGAACGCATGGTGTAGCGGGCTGCAGTATAGCCGTCAGCAGAATTGTTTGCGCGTGTAGAAGCACCGTTTTCGGTAGATACGCCGAAGCTGATGCCGTCGGTATTTGTTTCCGCTTTGCCGAGAAAGTCGTCGCTGCTGCATGAAAAGAGCGACGCTGACAGTAGCACAGCAGCGATGCTGGCTGTCAATTGGTGTATTTTCATTATTCCTTTCATCTTGGTTCGTTTTTGTGGTTGTTGATAATTGTGAGTGTAAGGGGAACATTCAACCCCTTACACCCTGTAGTATTAGTTGTTTGATGCTTTCTTCACCTCGAATGTCTTGTCAGTGAAATTTTCCCACTTAGCAACAGTAGCTGTGAATACTATTGGGCAAAGCTCCTCGTCAGGATTGATGTTCTTTGCTGTGAATTTAGCTACAAACTGATAGCTCAATCCCTGTTTCATTGCTGTTTCAGGCAGAGTCACAGTGTGATTGTAAGTATCAGTAACGCCATGGTGTACACGTGTAACGGTGAATGTCAGATTGTAAGCCTTGTTGGCAGGAATCATGTACTTGTGAGCTGTTTCTGCTTTAGCGTTCTGCTCCATAGCAGCTGCATTGCCGAATACAAGCGCGCCAGTTCCCTGAACAGGATTCCAACTGAGGTCTGCAAGCTGTTCTGCGAGTGTAGCAGTACCAGATGTGTAGGCATCGTTGATCTTTACATTAGAAACAGTAAGCTTAGAACCGTCTTCCATTCCATTCTCAAACTGGAAGCGAACGCGTGAAAGCATGTGGTTGAATGTCAAGTTAACAGATGGCGGGCATCCGTCGCCAGTTACTGTAGCCTGCTTTGCTGTTGCATAGATAAGGTCAGTCTCACCAGCGCCATTATCAAATGTAAGCGAACCCCAAGTGTT
The DNA here is from genome assembly GCA_022735715.1 of Prevotella sp. GTDB lineage: Bacteria > Bacteroidota > Bacteroidia > Bacteroidales > Bacteroidaceae > Prevotella. The sequence continues at coordinate 11,258 of JAIJMN010000039.1, read as the reverse complement.
GATTGCTTTAGGAGCGGTGAATGTGTAGGCATCATTCGGAGCGAGTGCTACGAAGCTATAAGCATAGCCCTTCTCCCAATATACTGGAGTACCATATGTCCAATTCTTGTCAGCACCCTTGGTAACCTCTACACCTACGAACGGAGTACCAGTCTTACCTTCCTCCTTGTTCATCAAACCCCATACCTTGAATTCTTCGAGGCTTTCAGTAGTGACGTCAGTAGCGGTACGTGTAGAGTTATTAACGAATGTCTTGAAGCCGATAGCATTGCCCTTAGACATTTCTACTGTCTCGTCGCTGTTGCAAGCTGTGAGCACGAGGCCCATTGCTGCCAAACCCATAATAAATAATTTCTTCATAATGTTTAATTTTTAGAGTTGGTTATTAATTTAATTTGTTGAAATATTATTTCAGTGGAATCACGATGTCTTCGTAATCGCCCCATCCGTCAATCTTGACGTCGAAGCCTGAGCCTCCCTGCCATCCGTCCTCGTCGGATATTTCCAGGCCCTTCACAATGATAACGCCGCCTTGTGGCTGTTTCTCAATCTGATCGGTCACGTCGAAGTCGAAGTTCTTGATGAGTCCGTTCTTTAGTCTTACCTCTAAGTTCAGTGCATAGCTGCGCTGTCCACGTGTGGGCTGATAGAGTGAGTTGGGCCAGTCGGGCACTCCGAACGTTCTTACTATAGCCTGCGCTCCCCACGGTTCGAGCGTGCAGTCGTAGAGCAGAGTGGCTGCCTCTTTTGAAGTCTGTCCGCTGTGCATGTACACTGCTGCTGCCATGCCCGACAGTGCTCCGCGCACCAGTCCTACATATTTCAATCCCTTGCTGAACTCGTATCTCACTAAATACTTGAACACCAGCGGGTGCATCGTTACGGGCATTACCACCTCTTCGGTAGTGCGTTGTGAGGTGTACTTCTCGTTGTAGTTGCCATAGAGCATATCGGGCATGTTCACAGTAGGTTCGCTACGGCTGGCGTTGCCCTTAAACGGATTGCCCATGTACGTAGAACGTGTTCGGGTGCGTGTGGTAGCCTTGGCAGAAGCATACGAATACATGTCGTCGAAGAGAATGTATTCGGTGTCGTTGTTGTAGAACAGCAACTGATGGTTGCCCGGTCGCAATCCTACTACGTCGCCCTTGGCAGGCATGTTGATCATGTCGCTTACGCCCGACTCGCTGAATACGTGCATTCTGAGACCTTTTGGCACATCGGGCCTAAGCTCGTTGTAGGTCATTCCGAAGCGGTCGGGCCATTCCTCTTCGCTGTTCCACACTTTGTTGTCGCTATTGTTTATCTCCCATTCCTGCTCGTATGTGGCAACGACGCGGAAGTCGTACTTGGGTGCATGGACGTCGTGGTCGAAGCACAGGTCCTTGTGCTCGCACGATGAGAGTGTCGGTATGGCGAGTGCCATAGCGCATAGTGTGCCGAGTATCAACTTGGCTGAATTCTTGCAGTTAATCATTTCTCGCCTCCTTTCTTCGTTTTCGTGTTGTAGTTGCCATGTCCGAGAAGCCAGACGAGCGATACCTCAACCTTGGTAGGGCCTATCCACTTGCGGTTTTTGGTGGCTTGCCATACGTAGTGGCCGTCGAGCGGAGTGTATTCATAGTAGCGTCCGCCCATGTATCCGGCTGCCAGACTGAAGTCGATGTTCAATCGTCGTGCCACGGGCATTGAGTAGCCGTATTCGGCACCGATAGTGTAGTTCATGCGGTCCCACAATGTGCCGCCGGGCTTTCCGCCAATATATCCCTTGCCCCCGAATTCGATGTCGTAGGTGAGCATCTGTGCGTTGATGCCGATGTGGTGTCCCTGCAGAGGCTTCTTGGCTGCCTTGGCTCCGAAGTACTTGCGTACGGTGAGTCCGCCGCCGTATACACGCCAGTAGCGATGGCTCTTGTTGCGGCTCCACCATCCGTACATCCAGTCGGCTGCTACGCTCCATCGCTTGCCGAGTGAGAACTCAACGCCTACGTTGGGCACAAGTAGTGCATCGTAAAGCATATTGGTCTTGATGGCAAAGTAGGCCGGATGCTTGGTGTCGACAACGGGTTCTGGTTGTACAACGGGTTCGGGCTGCTTAGGTTCTTCCACTACGGGTTCCGGTTGTGGTTCGGGTTCAGGCTCGTTCTTTTTGCGAATGGTCACGAGAATGGCACTTGCGTTGCGTACTGAGGGGAAGAACTTGTCGAGCATATAGTTCCATGTGCGTCCGTAGTTCATGTCCATGAGTCGCTTCTTGCGGCTGTCGACGAGTGCACCATATTTATTATAGGTGTATTCGGGGGTTTCGAGCAGTTCGTGCAGCACCTCCTTCTTGTTTGGCATATCGGAGTTTTCGACATATATGGCGAGCTTCTGCCATACATCCGACCATTCCTGACGCTTCACAAGTGCGTCGGGCAACTGGATGCGCTGGCGTACATACTGCTCCATATTGGCACAGCGGTGCTTGGCGAGATTGCGGTTGAGCTTGTTACCGCCTTCTGGCGATGCCGATCCGCAGAACGTTACTTGAGTAAGTTCAATGGTTGTGTCGTTTCTTACTTCGTTAAGAAACTGTATTACGTCGTTCAGATTTGCTTCGTTGTTACCGAACTTGGGGTCAAGCAAACTTGATCCTACCCTAAATCCGATACAAACTTCTTTCTTGTCGTTTTCTTGGGCAGCGGCGGTTTGCATTGCCAGCGCCAAGAAGATGAATGCTATAAATCGTATCATAGGCAATCGTCTTAATTTAGTCAGTTTATTATTTTTGTGTTATATTTTCGGCTTGTTCGTCAGCCAGTATTACCCGTTTGTAGGCAATTATGCCCGTCGATAGTTTAGTCTGCCGGCAATTTGTCCTGTTGCTGGCATTTTGTCCATCAAAATGTATGTCTGTTATTTTGTTTTGTTAGGTCTTATGCGTCAGAATGCAAGGTGTTGTGTTGTTCTTGCATCTTTACGTTGGCAAATTTAGCGATTTATTTTTAAACGACAAAACTTTTTGAGTAGAAATTTACATTAAATTTGTTGGGTGGGCGCACAATGCGGGGCGAGGTTCCCAAAAAGGAGTCCTTTTGCCTTCCAAAACGAATCCTTTTGCTCTCCAAAACGAGTCCTTTTACATGCAAAAAAGAGCCCTTTTGCAGTGCAAAAGGACTCCTTTTGAAATACGGTTGTTGTAAGTATGCTGTATACTGGTGTGTTGATGTCGTTTTTATGGTTCATCCGGAATTTGGAGTGATACTATATTTTAAAATTACAAACTGTAGGAGGCTATGGCGGGGACGCCATAGCCTCCTACTATTTGCTTTACCAATTAACTTACAAAATTGAACTTATAATATTACCACTCCAAATTCCGGATGAACCGTTTTTATTCCTCAACCTTCTTGGTCTTGGGCAATACCAGATTGAGCACTACGCCTACTACAGCGGCGAGTCCTATGCCCGATATTGCGAACGAACCCGATGAGAGTACTGCACCGCCAAGACCCATTGTTAGCATAACAGACATGATAATGACGTTGCGGGTGTCGTTCATGTCAACCTTGTACTGCATCAGATTCTGCACGCCAACGCTTGCTATCGTTCCGAACAGCAGCAGCATTATTCCGCCCAATACAGCCTGCGGAATTGACTGAAGCAGTGCGCTGAGCTTGCCGATGATAGAGAAGCAGATGGCTGTGGCAGCCGAGATGCGTATTACGGCAGGCGATGTAACCTTGGTGATAGACATGGCTCCGGTCACCTCAGAGTAAGTAGTCTCGGGTGGTCCGCCAAGCAATGCCGATGCAAGGCAGGCGCATCCGTCGCCGAGCATGGTGCGATGAATGCCGGGATTTTCAACGAAATCCTTCTTGGCAACGGCACTTACCACGTAAACGTCGCCTATATGCTCAAGTACGGGGGCTATTGCCACGGGTATCATGTATAGGAACGGTGCCCACTCGAAGTGGGTGATAGTGTCGAGCTGTACCGGTATAGCCAGCCACGATGCCGATGCTACGCCCGAGAAATCGACCTTGCCAAGGCATATAGCGAGTATGTAGCCCACGATGACACCGCTGATAATAGGCACCAGCTTCATCAGTCCGCGGCAGAATGTCAGAATGGCAATGGCGGTGATGAGCGACGCGAAGGCGAGTATCCAGTTGGTCTTGGCCATGTTGACGGCACTGCCCGAGAGCGAGAGGCCTATGAGTATGATGACCGGACCGATCACTACGGGTGGGAAAATGCGGTCGAGCAGACGCTTGCCCTGCCACTTCACCAATGCGCTCACTACGAAGTAGACCAGCGATACGGCTGTAAGTCCTGCCAGAGTGCCGGGCAATCCCCACTGCTGTGTGGCTGCAATGATAGGGGCAATGAATGCAAACGACGAGCCAAGGAAGATGGGCACCTTGCCACCTGTTACGAAGTGAAAGATGAATGTGCCCAATCCGGCTGTGAATAGCGCCGTAGCGGGATTGATACCAATGAGCAGTGGCACCAGCACCGTGGCTCCGAACGCCACGAAAAGGAACTGTACGCCGACAAGGGTTTTCTTTGTTGGCGATAGTTGTTCTGTATCCATTTTGTTTGTTGTAGTTACTTCACGAGTATCACGAGATACTTGCTGGTTGACCAGAATATCTGCGGGTTGTTGATGCGAAGCACATATTGCTTGTTGGCATCCTGCTGTAGGGTGTACGAACTTGACGGGTGCATGGTGAGAATCTTTGCCGACTTGGAGTAGAGCTTTATCTCCTTGTCGACACGGATATCGATCTTGGTGAAGTAACGCTTGTTGAAGTTCGACTCAAGCACCTTCGAACCTTCGAGAATGCGCTGCTCCTTCAGCTCCTTCTTGGTTCCGAATACAAACCAAGCGGTGTTGAGCTGCTTGTCCTGAGCGTTGATAGTCTCGCTCTTCTGCGACGATTCTGTCTTCAGGCTCGACACGTTGTCGTTGAGAGAGTTGACAGTCTGGTCGAGTTCGGCAATGTGTATGTCCTTGGCATCAAGCTCGGCACGCAGCTGCTTGAGCTGGTTGTCTTTCTCGTCAATCTGCTTTACGAGGTCTTCGATTGTCTTGCGGAGCTGGTCGCCCTTAACGCTTGACTCGCGCATCTGCTGGCGCAACTTCTCGATGAGGGCACGGTTCTGCTTCATCGTGTTCGAAATGAACTGTATGTTCTCGATAATCTGACGGCGCTTGTTGGCTCCTTCGCCGTTCTTCACGATGCTCACACGGTTCTGGGCTTCGTCAATCTCGCGCAAACCTTCTTGTATTTGGTTGAAGGTTTCCATCATATCATTGATTTCGTTGTCCTTCTGGGTTATCACGCGTTGCAGCGAATCGCTTTGAACTGCGACTTCTGCCGATTGCTTCTTATCACTGTTGCCACATGATGCGAAGGCAATTGCTGCCAATGCAAATAATAAAAACTTGAACTTTTTCATATTTGTCAGGGTTTGGTTATTATTCTTATGTTGTCGATTGTTGTTCTCTTCATTATAGATTTCGATTTTCTTCTTTACCGAATATCTATTCTTCTTCTCTGAATTTCTTCTTTTTGAACTCTTCGGGAGCGGCTTCGCGCATGGCGTAACGCTCCTTGTTGCTAAGCCGCGGCTTCTTCTCCTTGGCCTGAGCCTTCAATGCCTTGATCGCCGACATTTCGCCTTCGCCACATCCAGCCACCACTATCACTATCTCGCCACGCGGCTCAGTCTGGTGGAAGTGGGCTATTATCTCCTTGAGCGATCCTCGTACACTCTCCTCGTGCAGTTTGGATATCTCGCGGCAGACGCTTGCCTGGCGCTCCTCGCCGAATACTTCGGCAAACTGCTCGAGCGTCTTCACCAGCCGGTAGGGCGACTCATAGAATATCATAGTGCGCGTCTCGCTGCGTAAAGCATCAAGAAGCGTCTGGCGTCCCTTCTTCTGTGGCAGGAAACCTTCAAAGCAGAAGCGGTCGCAAGGCAGTCCGGAACTGACAATGGCGGGCACGAATGCCGTAGCACCCGGCAGACATTGCACCGTTATTCCAACCTTGGCAGCTTCGCGAGCGAGAAAGAATCCCGGGTCGCTTATGCCAGGAGTGCCGGCGTCGCTGATAAGAGCTATCGTCTCGCCAGCCTTCAACCGCTCAACGATAGCGGCGCTTGTGCCGTGCTCGTTAAACTTATGGTGCGACATCAGATGGTTCTGTATGTCGAAATGCTTGAGCAGAATGCCCGACGTGCGAGTGTCTTCTGCAAGCACAAGATCGGCCTCTTTCAATATACGGATGGCACGCATTGTCATGTCTTCCATATTTCCCACTGGTGTGGGCACTATATACAATATCCCCATATTGGCGACAAATATAGCTATATTAATCAAGAACGGCAAAAAAAGGAGCCCTTTCTTTGCAATTTTTAAAACGTATTCGTAATTTTGTACCCATTGAAATAGCATTTTGTATATGTTGGAACAGAAAATCACTTTTGATAAATTCATACGTTGGACGGCCATTACGCTCATCACAGTGGCTGTGTTTGCCGTGACAAACTATCTGAGCAGCGTGCTGCTGCCGTTCTTCATAGCGTGGCTTTTCGCCTATCTTATGTACCCGATGGTGAAGTTCATACAGTATCGCATGCATGTCAATGTGCGCGCACTGGCTATACTCATAGCCATGGCGGTAGTGCTGGGCGTGGTGGGACTGATGATATACTTCATCATTCCGCCCATGATAGAGCAGTTTCAGAAACTTTATGGTATTCTGATGCATTGGCTTCACCAGACAACGCACACCAACGACCTCACTACGCTTGTGAAAAACTGGATTGAAGAGAACCAGGAGCAGGTGGAGAAGTTCTTCAAGAGCAATGATTTCAAGGATGCCATACGCACCAGTATGCCCAAGGTGTTTGCCGTGATAGGTCAGACTGCCAACATAGTGTTGAGCATTGTGGCATCGTGTATCACCTTATTATATATGTTCTTCATTCTGCTCGACTACGAATATCTCACCTCCAATTGGATAAAGATATTCCCCAAGAAGAACCGTCCTTTCTGGCATGAACTGGCGGGCGACGTCGAGCGCGAACTCAACAACTACATTCGAGGCCAGTGTCTGGTAGCGCTTTGCATGGGCGTGATGTTCTGCATAGGCTTCAGCATTATGGATTTCCCTATGGCAATAGGTCTGGGTATACTCATCGGAGTGATGGATCTGGTGCCTTATCTGCACACCTTCGCCATAATTCCTACCGCTTTCCTCGCCATGCTTAAAGCCGCTGACACCGGACAGAACTTCTGGGTGGTGTTCGGATTGGCTGTCGGACTGTTCTGCGTGGTTCAGATTATCACCGACATGATTGTCACGCCTAAGATAATGGGCAAGGCTATGGGGCTTAACCCTGCCATCCTGCTGCTCTCGCTGTCTGTGTGGGGCGCGCTGCTGGGCTTCATCGGTCTAATCATTGCTCTCCCCTTGACCACGCTCATCATTGCCTACTGGCAGAGATACGTCACGAAGGAACACGAGAAGAGTGAGGAATTAGGAGTTAGGAATTGTTGAATGAGGAGTGAGGAATTGTCCCAAATGACGGAAAACCAAGAGTATAAGTCGAACTAAAGGCAAATAAATACTGAATAATTTTAGCATTTGGAATATAATGCCTTACTTTGTAATGACAATAAAAACAAACTGAATAAAACAAAGATGCAAAAGAAACTAAATATAATGATGTTGGCTATGTGCTGCGCTCCGGCTTTGGCACAGACATATACCGACTCGATTGGTCAGCACAGCAAACTTGAGGTGGAGGCAGCCTATACCTTTGCCGAGCAGCAACTCGGACAGAATGCCGACATGCCGCAAGGCGTTACGATGGTCAATTCTAACCGTAACGTGTTCGCATCGGAGGTGAGCTATCGCTTCGCACCTACTCATCTGCGCTTCCGTGCATATAATCCTATGTACAACGAGGTGTACATCAACGGCGTACTGATGAACAACGTTGAGACAGGACAGTTCCGCTATCCTACCATAGGCGGCATAGGAATTCAAGGACTGCGCTTCAATTCGTCGCTGCCTTTCGAATCGTTCGGCTATGGAATGACTGCATTGGGCGGATCGAACAACTACAACTTCCGTGCTGCCGACATGAAACGCGGCCACCATATAGAATGGACAGGAGCCAACCGCAACTATACTATGGGCGGAGCCTATTCATATGCCACCGGACTGAGTGCCTCAGGATGGGCATTTGCTGGTACATTGTCCTACCGATGGGCTAAGCAGGGATATGTAGACGGCACACCGCTGAAGTCGCTGTCGTACTATCTCAGCGTGCAGAAGATGTGGGGCGACACTCACTCATTGGCTTTCGCCACATGGGGCAGCCCCTCTAAGCGTGCTCAATATGGCGCATCTACAGATGAGGCTTTCCAACTCTCGGACGACCATCAGTACAATCCTTACTGGGGATACTACAACGACAAGAAGCGAAGTTCGCGTGTTGTGCGCGACTTTGCGCCAACTGCATTGCTCACATGGGACTGGAACATCAACGAAAAGACACGCCTGAGCACATCATTGCAGGGACAATATGCGTGGTACAGATGCACCCGACTCAACTTTAACGGCGAAAATCCATACGCCGACTCGTGGATTAAGATGCCAAGTTCTATATATAATGTATGGAACACAGCCGACCCTGCCAACACAGCCGACGCTAAAGCACGATGGGAGAAGGCATGCTCGGACTGGGCAGCCGACAAGTCTAACCGACAACTCGACTGGGAACGCATGTACTGGTTTAACGATCAGGTGGCTGCACAAGGCACCGATGCAATGTATTGGCTTGAATCCCGCCACAACGACAACCTCAACATATCGCTCACAACGACGCTCGACAAGCGCTTGACTGCCAAAAGCAGCCTGCGCGCTGGATTCAACTTTGCCACAAACAAGGGCATGCACTATCAGACAATAAACAGTCTGCTGGGTGGCGCACAGCTCCACAACGTCAACACATACGCCGCAATGCACTATCCGTCGACATCAGACAAGGTGCAATACGACCTCAACAACCGCAACGCCGTACTGTATAAGGGCGACAGAATGGGCTACGACTACAACATTTTGGTGAATAAGGCACAGGCATGGGCGTCGTATGAAGAGCGGTTCGGAATACTCAACTACAGCCTTTCGGCTCGTATGGGCTATCAGTCGATGCAGCGCGACGGCAAGATGCGCAACGGTATGGCTGCAGACAACTCGTATGGCAAGAGCCGCACAAAGGATTTCTTTGATGGCGGAATAAAGTTCGGATCGTCACTCGATATGGGTTGCGGCCATACGCTCACATTCGGTATGGGATATGAGCAGCGCGCACCTCTCGCCTCTACTGTATTTGCAGCACCCGAGGTGAACAACGACCTCGCTGCCAACATCAAGAAGCAGCAGGTGTTCAGCACCGAGGTGGGATATATGTACAACGGAACGTGGCTGCATGCCAACATTAACGGCTACTACTCGTACGTGAAGGACGCTTCCGACTGGCAGAGCTTCTACATGGACAACACCAACGAACTGGTGTACAACTCAATAACCGGACTCAAGAAGAAGTATTACGGACTCGAGGCAGGACTGAAGTTTGACATCTGCAAGACTCTCGACATGAAGCTCCTGGGCACCATAAGCGAGGCAAAGACTACAGGCAATGCACTCTCGTGCTACATGTTTGCATGCCAAGGCACATACAACGACGATGTGCTCCTTAGCAAGGACATGCACGAATCGGGCACTCCGCTCACAGCCGCAAGCCTCGGCGTCAACTATCATCAGCGCGGATGGACTGTAGGAGTAGACTGCAACTACTACGACCGCATCTATCTCGACTACTCTACGTACAACCGCTTGCAGCAGATAGCTAATGGTGAGAGCCTTGAACAGGCGAAGGGTAAGGGCGGATTTATGCTAAACTGCTCAATAGGACGCACAGCACATGTGATGGGCGGACTGCTCGACATCAACCTCAGCATAACCAATCTCACCAACAACCGCACCATATGCACCGGCGGCTACGAGAGCAACTACGACGTGCGTCAGCCCTCTACCGACGGCAGCAACGCCTCGCTGTACAACTTCGCAAAGAATCCGCGCAAGTTTTACGCATTCGGAACAAGCGGCATGCTGAACATCACGTACAGCTTCTAAAGCCATAACAAGAGAAGACTTTATATAAAACAACAAGGATGACATTGTAGTATTGGTTCTATAATGTCATCCTTGTTGTTTTTTTTCGTTTGGCTGATTATTATTTGTTGTCTGTTTTTGATATACTCATATTTGTTTAATTCAAAGTAAACCATTATCTTTGCAAATATAAGAAAAGAAAGGGTAAATGAATGAAAGTAGAACTCAACGACTATCACAAGATGACAAATTCAATGAAAATGGAATCTGTGAAATCCTGGAGCAAGCTGAAACTGTCGCGAGAGGAGTGCTCAAATCAGTTCAAGAGATTGCGGGAACAACGAATTGCAAGGGAGTCCAAATCGCTCAATTGACGAAATGGGCAAAGCTTAACGGATTTTGGCTTGACATTAAGGACTTAGGAAGCTATGAAGACAGAGGCTCTGAAAATGAAGTTTATCTGTCTTTTACTGAAAATTGTGTTTATAAACTGAATGATTTCCGTTATTCAGACGATAATCTTATGCCTTTTTTTGAACGCATAAAGGCTCATAATCAATATTTTCCTTATTGTTCATATGCCTTAATAGGCTTTGCTGAAAATAGAAATGGAAAGAGTTGTGCTGTTCTTCGTCAACCATATATAATATCAAATCGTGAAGCTACTAATGAAGAAATTGCAAAAGAACTGATAAAGTTGGGATTTTTACCACAAATGAACGAAGAGTATTATTCTAACGGAATTCATGATATATTCGATGCTTCTCCCAATAATGTGTTGGTTGGTATTGACGGGAACCTATATTTTATTGATACTATTATTTATAAAACAGATATGAACAATGTAGACACATATCATAGTCAATCGCCAAAATTCAGATAACTGACTTATACTTAGTATGTATTTGCAGTCAATCAATCTTAAAGAAATGCCGATAAAATTTGGCGGTGAGCAAAAAAACTCGTACCTTTGCAGCCACTAAAGCTTATAACAAGCGAAATTTTTTATTAACAATATAACAATAAAATCAAAATGAAGAAGGGAATTCATCCAGAAAACTATCGCCCCGTCGTATT
>JAIJMN010000298.1:0-2337 GCA_022735715.1 Prevotella sp. | reverse complement strand
GCAGGCAAAGCGATGTGTTCGCCCGGAACATTCACACTCTTATGTGCTCCTAGCACTCCGTCATTCTGAACCTGTGCCACAAGCATCGGACCTACATTCTCTACAACGAGCATGTCGAGCTCGCCGTCATCGAAAAGCACATGGTCGCCTACCTTTACATCCCTTGCAAAATCGGGATACGACACGTTTACGATGTCGTGTGAAGAATCCATTTCCGGCCTGCCGAAAATCTTCACCATGTCGCCCGTCTTATATTCTATAGGCGACTCAACACCTGTGGTGCGCACCTCAGGACCCTTGGTGTCAATCATAAGTGCAATGTGTGACGATACAGCCCGCACATTTCTTATTATAGTACGTATCCCGTCTTGAGTGGCGTGTGCCGTGTTCATACGCACTACATTCATGCCCGCAAAGAAAAGTTTGCGGATGAAGTCAACGTCACAACGGCGGTCACTAATAGAAGCAACAATCTTTGTCTGTTTCATTACCTGTATGTATAAATGTGTTTTTGATATTCTCTTGTGCAAAGTTACTGATTTTTGGGCATATATTTGTTTTATGCTGTCAAAATATTTTTGATTTGTAATAAAATCGTATTTGCTCTTGCATGTCGTCTTTCTTTTCATCATAAGTTATGATTGTGCAGTTTGGCTATTATAACTAATTTTGCAGTCAGTTAATCAAATTTTATAAAAATTATTATAGATGGATTCTAAACTCTATGTAGTTTCAGCACTATGCCTTCTGCCTACAATGGCAGTAGCCGACAGCTTCAACTTCAACGAAAAACATCTGGCTGACACATCCCGCGTCTACGATATTGACGAAGTGATTGTAGCCTCACGCCCCAAAGACATCCAAAGCTTACGCCGCCAAGCAGTCAGTTCTACGTCGCTTTCGGCAAGTACTCTCAACTCATTTGCAGCACGTGACTTAAGGGACGTTTCATCAAGAGTTCCCTCGTTTGTAATGCCTGCTTACGGTTCACGCTACACTTCTTCGGTCTATGTGCGTGGCATCGGAGCCAGAGTCAACAGCCCTGCTGTCGGCATGTATGTCGACGACATCCCACTTGTAAGCAAGAGTGCATTCAACACCAATATTTACGACATCAGCCGTATTGACTTGTTACGTGGCCCGCAAGGTACGCTCTACGGGCAGAATGCCGAGGGAGGACTTGTCAGAATTTACACCAAGAGTCCGCTGCAATATCAAGGTACTGATGTGCAGATGAGTATTGGCAACCATTTCTGGCGTATGGCACAACTGAGTCATTATGGCAAGGCTGAAGGACTGGGAGCTTATGCGCTTTCGGCTTTCTATAATGGACAGAATGGATTCCAGAGAAACCAAGCAACCGGCAAACGTGCCGACAACGGCAACGAGGCTGGAGCACGTCTGAAGCTGATCCGCCAGCAGACAGACCGTACCTTGATTTCGCTCACAGCCGATTATCAATGGGTGCGACAGAACGGATTTGCATACGGCGAATACGACGTGGCCACAGGTCGCGCCCAAGACCCTTCTACCAATCTGCCCAACAACTACCGCCGTCATCTGCTCTCGGTAGGCTTGAACGTGAACTACAAGGGTCGTAATGCTGACATCAATTCCACCACGAGCTATCAGTATCTGAACGACAATATGCAGATGGACCAGGACTATACGGCGCTCGACTTTATGCAGCTGCACCAACGCCAGCTCATGAATGCCGTGACTCAGGAATTTGCCATCAAGAATCATGACGATAACCGTTGGCGTCGTGTCACAGGTGCCTTCTTCAGCTACCAATGGCTCCATACTGACGGACCTGTAGGATTTGGCGAGAGTATGACCGGACCGATGGGAAATGCTATAGCCGGGACTATCTATACATCAATATATAGTTCAACATACAATGGGATTTTGAATGAAATGATAAAAAAAGGAATGCCTGAAGAAGTTGCTAAAGCAAAAGCAAAGACTGCTGCAGATAAGGCTGTAAAAAGAGAAAATTTCAGCATGAACATTGGTATTGATGTGCCAGGCACGTTCCGTACTCCTCAGCTCAACGCAGCCCTGTTTCACGAGTCGAGCCTGCAACTGTCCAATCGCTTGAGGGCTACTCTCGGATTGCGCTACGACCTCTCGCGCACTTCAATCCATTACGACACTCGTGCCATAATGACAATGGATGCAAACATCATGGGACAGAAGGCTTCGAACACGCTCACTTCTCACCTTGACAGCCGTACACACAACACATTCAATCAGTTGCTGCCGAAGTTGTCATTCACGTATGATTTAGGCAAAGTCTCGCAGTCAAATGGTGGAAACATCGGCAACCTTTACGCC
>JAIJMN010000297.1:0-2341 GCA_022735715.1 Prevotella sp. | reverse complement strand
ACATAGGAGTGAGCCAACATGAGGCAAACCTAATAACCGTTGTCACCCAAATAGGCTATGCGCTTGGTTTGTGCTTCCTTATCCCTATGGGTGACCTCTACTCGCGCCGTCGCATAATCGTTGTGAATATGACGGTGGCAGCCATTATGGCAGTCTTCATTGCCGTAGCCCACAATATGTGGATGATTTGGGGAGCCTCTCTGCTATTGGGAGCCTGCTCCGTAATTCCGCAGTTTTTCATACCTATAGCAGGACAATATTCCGAGAAGGAGAATAAAAGCAGGAATATGGGCGTCGTTCTGTCGGGGCTGCTGACAGGCATACTTGCCTCGAGAGTGGTTAGCGGTTATGTAGGCGAATGGTTGGGTTGGCGCGAAATGTTTTTAATAGCGGCTCTTGTGATGGTGCTGTGCATGGCCATCACGCTCAAGATTATGCCACAGATAAAGAGCAACTATGTTGGCACATATGGTGGCTTGATGGCCAGCGTATTTAATATTGTGAAGAGTAATGGGCGCATACGTATTTATGCCGTGCGTGCCGCCTTCAGTTTTGGCAGCATGATGGCAATTTGGGCGTGCCTCGCTTTTCGGTTGGCACAGGCTCCGTTCTATTCTGGTAGCGAGATGGTAGGAACATTAGGATTGTGCGGCATAGCCGGGGCTATAGCGGCAAGCGGTGTTGGCAAGCTTGTTAACCGCTTGGGCATAAGGAATATGAGCGTTTATGGAGCTTGCTTGCAGCTTGTGGCGTGGGCAACGGCCTGGCTGTTTGGTGACACTTTCATGGGGCTTGTTGTGGCTATCATATTGGTAGACATAGGCTTGCAATGTCTACAACTAAGCAATCAAAGTGGCTGTATTCAGGAGATGCCTCAAGCTTCCAACAGGGCCAACACCATCTTTATGACAACATATTTTATAGGCGGCTCTTTTGGCACCTATTGTGCCGGATTGGCTTGGACACATTATGGATGGATTGGAGTGTGTGCGGTGGGAGCTGTCTTGGCTGCAATCTCGCTCTGCATAACCTGTTTTAATGGGAAGAGAATTTAAATAATTGCATTATATGATTTCATTTCAAAGTGACTACAACAACGGTATGCTGCCGGAGATATTAGAGGCTCTTGGCAGGACCAACGATGACAAGACTCCTGGTTATGGCTACGACCATTATACAGAGTCGGCAAAACAGAAGATTCGCAAGGCTGTAGATAACGAGGATGCTGACGTGTTCTTCCTTGTGGGTGGTACGCAGACCAACACAACGGTCATCGACTCTGTGCTGCTGGGATGTGAGGGAGTCGTTTGTGTGGAGACAGGACATATTGAGGTGCATGAGTCTGGCGCCGTGGAGGCATTCGGACATAAGGTTATCACTCTTCCCTCCGTCGACAGCAAGCTGACTCCTGACACTCTGTCTGCATATATGGACAGATTCTTGGCTGACGAGACGCATCCGCACATGGTGCAACCAGGAATGGTGTATATCTCAATGCCTACTGAGTTTGGAATGGTATATACAAAGGCTGAGCTTGAGAATCTGTACGCCACATGCCGGAAATATGATCTGCGTCTGTTTATCGACGGAGCACGACTGGGCTACGGACTGATGTCGGAGGCTTGCGACTACGACTTGCCCTTCCTCGCCAAGCATTGTGATGTGTTCTATATTGGTGGCACAAAGGTTGGAGCAATGATTGGTGAGGCTGTGGTGTTTACAGGTATGAAGGCTCCCAAGTATTTCTTCACCATCGTGAAACGCCACGGAGCTTTGCTCGCCAAAGGCAGAATGCTTGGCATCCAGTTTGACACGCTATTCACTGACAATCTGTATTTTAAGGTTTCGCAACATGCCATCAATATGGCTGTCCGTATCTGCGATATATTCAAAAAGCATGGCATAGCGATAGCCTACGACTCGCCAACTAATCAACAGTTCGTTGTTCTGCCCCAAAAACTCTATGAGGCACTCTTGCAGAAGGTGGCTTTTGAGATTTGGGAGAGAAAGAGTGATGAGGAGATAATCTGCCGTTTCGTCACCAGTTGGGCGACAAAGGAAGAGGAACTGGACGAATTGGACCGAATATTGACAACTTTATGCGGAGCTTGCTGAGATGAAGACTGATTGTGGCAGATTTTATTATATATGCCACCATTTTATTATATATGCCACCATTGCCCGAGCCATAAACCTAAGATTGTGGCTACGGGCAATATTTGAGTTTTTTTGTTTGATAAATTTGTTGGCATTTTCTTTCATTCTTATTAGGATTTTTTCTTAAAAATCCACAACATTCCAATATTTATTGCTAACTTTGCAAACTGAAAATTGCAATTCG
>JAIJMN010000038.1:0-16191 GCA_022735715.1 Prevotella sp. | reverse complement strand
AGGTGTGGCAGTCGTAGCGTCTTGACTGCTTGTTGGAACAGTCGCAGGCTCTGCTATACGTTTAACAGGTTCAGCATTATCCTTACGGCAGATTATCTGGTTGTCAAATTCGATGTTGACATACGAGTATTTGTTCCAGCCCACTTCGGAGAGTCCGTAACGATAGAACTTTTCGAGACGTTCCATCTTGTGGTTGAAGAAATCTGCTATTGCTTCTTCTCGCTTCTTGCGATTGACGCCTTCAGGCAGTTTGCCGAGAAGTACTATATGGTTGCCTATTCTCGGTACTATCTCCACATTCAGGTCAGGAAGGATGTTAATCTGTTCTACCAGGTTCTTCCACAGGTCGTTCTGCATAATGGTCTTTCCCAATGGCGACAGATGCGTTGTTGCATATCGTCGGCTTATGCTACCGGTGGCGATGATGAGGTCGCTTGTGTAGTTGCTACGAGGCATGATGCAGTCGTTGTCGTCTACATAGTAGTCGTCGCCATTGTCTGCTTTTATGCGTATCACTGGCATGCGCTGTGTGACAGAAATGTATACTGTTCCCCCTTCTGTTTTGTAGCACTCTGCTGTCTTGACAAAAGGACTTGTTCGCAACATTTCCTCTATGGCTCGTGCATTTAAGGTGTTCAGAGGTTTGCCTATCGGATAGGCGCCGGCTTTCTGTAGTCGTTTCTTTATCACCTTAGTGTCTATGAAGCCACTTGTTGCATCGTCAGCAATTTCAATGTTCACCTTGGAGCATATTGCCTTAGATTCGTTTTTGCGGTCGAACGACGTAAAAACGAAGACAAGATATATGGCAAGTATCACATCGCTTGCTATAAACAGCCTTTTACTCCATGATGATTTCACTTGTATAATAGTTGCTTTGTCTGTATTATGTTTTTGTTTACTCTGTAACGCATTTAAGCCTTGGCCTCATCACGTGCCTCTATTATTTTTGCAATCTGAGGTACGTAGTTGTCAAGGTCGCCAGCACCGAGAATGACCAGCACGTCAAAGTCGCGGCTCTTCACGAGGTCGAGCACCTCGTCCTTGCGTATCATGCTTTTCTCAACGCCCGGTTTGAGGTTGTCGTATATCAGTTTCGACGTAACACCTTCTATAGGAAGTTCGCGTGCAGGATAAATCTCTGTGAGTATAACTTCATCGAGTTGGCTCAGCGCATCGGCGAAATCGCGATAGAAATCGCGTGTACGCGTATAAAGATGTGGCTGGAATATGGCCGTGATCTTGCGGTTCTTGTACAGTTGGCGTATGCTTCTTGCACTCTGGTATATTTCCTTTGGATGGTGGGCATAGTCAGAAAGCAGAACGTGGCGGTCGTTTTTAATCTTGAAGTCAAAGCGACGGTCAACACCATGGTATGTCTTCATACCGTACTTCAGTTCTTCAGCTGTGCATCCGTTGAGCTGTGCCATGGCCATAGCAGCCACTCCGTTTTCTATATTGATAGGAACTGGTTGTCCGAGTTCCACATTCTTAATGTTCTCGATAGGTGATACGAAGTCGAACTTTATCTCACCGTTGTCAATTAATATGTTTTCGGCATGGAAATCACCTTCGCCGAGGCTGTATTCGTACACTTTTACACCTGGCTGAACATCCTGCTTCATCTCCAGATTCTTGTGTATGATGAGTGCGCCGCCCGGCTGAATGAGTGTGGTATAATGGCGGAAACTTTCAAGATATGCTTCCTTTGTTCCGTATATGTCGAGATGGTCGGGGTCGGTTGCTGTGATTACGCTCATCCAAGGGCGCAACCAATGGAATGAGCGGTCGAACTCATCAGCCTCTATTACTACATAGTCACTTTGGTCTGAGAGTATGTAGTTGGTGCTATAGTTCTTGGATATGCCTCCAAGAAATGCGTTACAGTCAAGATGGCTTTGGTGCATGATGTGTGCACACATTGTAGAGGTTGATGTCTTGCCATGTGTACCAGCTACGCAGAGTCCCTTATGGGTGCGTGTGAGTGTTCCGAGCACCTGGGCGCGTTTTTCTATAGTGAAGCCTCCGTTGCTGAAGTATGTGAGCTCCTTATGTTCGGCAGGGATTGCCGGTGTATATACGACGAGGCACGACTTCGGGTCGCGGCAAGCGTGTGGTATTTCGTCAACGTTTTCTTCGTAGTGTATGAGCATGCCCTCTCGCTCCAGTTGGTGTGTAAGTGCGGAAGGTGTCTTGTCATAGCCTGCTACTACAAGTCCTTTGCGTATGAAATAACGTGCAATGGCACTCATGCCAATGCCGCCTGCTCCTACGAAATATACGGCTTTTATATCTTTGATTTCCATTTGTCATGTTTTATTTTCCAGCAAGTTTCAGAACTTCGTCGGCTATTACGTCGGCTGAGTTTGGCTTGCCAAGTTTCTTTATGTTTTCGGAGAGCTGTGCCAGTTGCTCGTTGTCAGTTACTGTGTCTACAGCCAGTTGCAACAACGACTCAGGTGCGTCAGCATCTCTAACGAGCAGAGCAGCGCTGCGATTTACAAGTGCCATTGCATTCTTTGTCTGGTGGTCTTCTGCCACGTTGGGCGACGGCACGAGTATTACGGGTTTGCCGATCAGGCAGAATTCGCTTATCGAGCTTGCTCCGGCACGGCTTATTACTAGATCAGCTGCTTTGTATGCAGCTCCCATGTCACTGACAAAGTCCATCACTTTTAGCATAGGCAAAGGTCGGTGGTCTTTCAGACGCTCGGCTACTGCAGCACTATAGAACTTGCCGGTTTGCCATATGAATTGTACGCCGCTCTTTTCTACAAGGTCGAGATGTGACATCACACTCTCGTTGACGGTACGTGCTCCAAGGCTTCCGCCCACAAGTAATATAGTTTTCTTCTCTGGATCAAGACCGAAACTGCGCACGGCTTCATCATGAGTCATTGTGGTCTCTATGAGCGACTGTCTTACGGGATTGCCCGTGTTGATGATCCTGTCAGCTGGGAAGAAGCGTTCCATACCTTCGTAAGCCACGCATATCTTGGCAGCTTTGCTTGCAAGATGCTTGTTGGTTACTCCTGCGTATGAGTTCTGCTCCTGAATGAGCGTTGGTATGCCCATCTGGCTTGCTGCATCAAGTGTAGCTGCGCTGGCATATCCTCCTACTCCAACTGCTACATCAGGTGCAAAATCGCGGATTATTTTCTTTACACGGCGTTTGGCCTTGAGAAAATCAAGAGCCACTCCTATGTTTGACAGCGACCACAATGGTCGCTTAAAACCGCGTACGGGCAGTCCGACAATCTCGTATCCGGCTGCAGGCACACGCTGCATCTCCATTCTACCGAGTGCTCCGACAAAAAGTATCTTTGCATCGGGACGTTTCGCCTTTATTGCGTTGGCTATAGATACGGCAGGAAAGATATGTCCGCCTGTACCGCCACCGCTAACGATGACTCTTAATTCTTTTTCCATTGTAATGCGTTTCTTTCAAATCACAAAATTAATCATTTTTTTCTGACAAAGACGATTATTGTGTTTTTTTTATTGTTTTGTATCAGTTTTATCTTCGTCTTGTCCATCTGTAACGTTGACTATCTCCATCTTTCTGCGTGCAGAGCGACTTATGCTAAGTATTACACCTATATATATACAGTTGATGATGGTCGAGGTGCCGCCTTTGCTTATGAGTGGAAGCGGTTGGCCGGTTACTGGAGCCAGTCCTACAGCCACACACATATTGAACAATGCCTGTGTGACCAGTAGTAATGCCAGTCCCATAGCGAGCAGTGCAGGAAAGTTGTTTTCGCATTTGCTCGCTATTCTGCCAGTACGGAACAGCAGTATGATGTATAGCATAGCAACGAACAAGGCTCCTTCTACTCCCATCTCCTCTATGATGATGGCGTATATGAAGTCGGAGTAGGCCTGTGGAATGAAGTTGCACTCTTCGGAGTTGCCCGGTCCCTTTCCTGCAATGTTCGATGAGGCTATTGCGATGTTGGCGTGTGCCACCTGAGCATCCTTGTCGAGGTCGACTTCTTTAGGCGTGATTTGTTTGTGACTCATGAATTTGTCTATGCGAGCCTTCCATGTGTCGAATCGGTGGAATACTTTTTCTACCGCCGACTTGTCCTTGGGCTCCTCCGTCGAAGCGACCTGTTCAGTCAGCTGTTTCCCGGATTGCTCCTGCGCGTCGTCCTTGCCAAAAGCCATTATCATGCCCACAAGTAGCGCCACCAACAGGAGTACGATGCCCATAAGCTTTCCCAACTGTCGTATCGGTACACGTCCGATGAGCATCATCATGAAGATGACGATGCATAGAAGCATTGCCGTTGACAGGTTTTCGAGCATAATGAGTGGCACAATAAGACCGCACACGCTGAGTATGAATCCAAAGGCTTTCGGATCGGCACCATTGTCAGTCTGCATTACGCTGAGTATCTGTGCTGTAGCGAGAACCAGTGAGCCTTTTGCCAGCTCCGATGGCTGGAACTGTATGCCGAATATCGGTATCCATCGTTGGGCTCCGTTGGTTGATGCTCCTATGAAATACACCACGATAAGCAATACAAATGACAAAGCCAGCAATGGTGTTATCAGCCCTTTGAAGTAGCGACAGTTGATATTTAGTGTGACAATTGTGAATCCTATGCCTCCCAATAGCAGTCCGATGTGCTTGATCATAGGCGTGACATAGTCGCCGGCTTTATATGTAAGCTGTGCCGATGCCGAATATACTTCAATGACGCTGACGATGCAGAGGAAGAAGAATACCATCCATATCACCTTGTCGCCTTTGAATATGTTGCCTAATGTCTTGTTCATAAGTTGTTATTACAGACTTCTTACTAATGTCTTGAACTGTTCGCCACGGTCCTCCATGTTCTTGAAGAGGTCGAAGCTGGCGCAGCATGGGCTGAGCAGAACGGTGTCGCCTGGCTGTGCCAGTTCGTGGCATGCCTCTACACAGTCCTTCATCGAGTGGGTGTCGCGTATTGTAATGCCCATCTGTCCGAAGAAGTCGTGCAGTTTGGTATTGTCGGCACCGAGGAATACGAGTGCGCGGCACTTCTTCTGTACGAGTTCTTTTATTTCGTTATAGTCGTTGCCCTTGTCCTTGCCTCCTAAGATGAGCACGGTAGGTGTGTTCATGCTTTCCAGCGCATACCAGCATGCGTCTACATTGGTGGCTTTCGAGTCGTTGACATACTGTACGCCTCCCACCTTGCATACTTTCTCCAGACGGTGCTCAACTCCGGGGAAGTCGCCCAGGCTCTTTCTGATAACGTCCTTCTTGATACCGCTGATATTGCTGGCAATACCAGCCGCAAGCGAGTTGTACACGTTGTGCTTGCCGGTAAGCGAGAGCTCCTCTTGTTCCATGTTGAATGGTGTAGGCTTCTCGATGGTGTATGTACCGTCTTCGATATATCCTATAGAACCTTTCTCCTTGAGTTCGGAGAAGGGATATTGTATAGCCTTGATGTCGTACTTGTCGAGCTCGTTCTTGATTACGGGGTCGTCGTTCCAGTAGATGAACGAGTCGTCGGGTGTCTGATTCTGTATGATACGCATCTTGGCATCTACATAGTTCTGCATGCAGAAGTCGTAGCGGTCGAGATGGTCGGGGGTGATGTTGAGCAGGATGGCGATATTTGCATGGAAGTCATACATGTTGTCGAGCTGGAACGAACTGAGCTCGATGATGTAGTATTCGTGCGGATCCTCAGCCACCTGCAGAGCAAGCGAGCGTCCGATATTGCCCGCCAATCCGGCATCGTAGCCTGCCATCTTGAAGATATGATAGATAAGCGACGTGGTTGTAGTCTTGCCGTTCGAACCGGTTATGCAGATCATCTTTGAGTTGGTGTAGCGTCCTGCAAACTCTATCTCGCTGATGATGTGTATTCCCTTTTCGATGGCCTTCTTCACCATAGGCGCCTCTTTTGGTATGCCGGGGCTTTTGATAATCTCGTCGGCCGAGAGAATCTTTTCCTCGGTATGTTGCTTTTCTTCCCAGTCGATGGCGTGGTCGTCGAGCAGTTTCTTGTATTTATCCTTTATGGCCGACATGTCGCTTACGAACACGTCAAAACCTTCTTTCTTGGCCAATACTGCGGCACCTGCTCCACTTTCGCCGGCACCAAGAATTACTATTCTTTTCATCTGAAGCGACTTATCTTATTTTTAATGTTATGATTGTAAGAGCTGCGAGTATGATTGTTGTAATCCAGAATCGGATAGTAATCTTCGACTCGTGTATAGCTCCCTTTGGCTTTGTTATGAGATAATGGCACTCAGGGTCGAGTTGCGACTGCTGTGTGCGGAAGTTGTCGTGTATCGGCGTGCGCTTGAATATACGCTGCTTCACGCCGCGACGCTTGCCGAGTTTGTAGTAGTACACCTGCAATATCACGCTGAGGCTCTCCACGAAGAATATGCCGCACAGTATGGGCAGCATCAGTTCCTTGTGTATGATGATGGCCGTTACTGCTATGATGCCTCCGATAGTGAGCGATCCCGTGTCGCCCATGAATACCTGTGCCGGATATGCGTTGTACCACAGGAATCCGATGAGTGCGCCTACAAATGCGCATAGGAACACCACAAGCTCCTGCGAGTCAGGTATGTACATTATATTAAGGTAGCTGGCGTATTCTATGTGCGAACTGACGTATGCCAGAATGCCGAGCGCCACGCCTATTATGGCTGAGTTGCCGGCGCACATGCCGTCCATACCGTCGTTGAGGTTGGCACCGTTGCTCACCGCCGTTACTACGATAATTGTCATGATGACAAACAATATCCATCCGGCAGCCACACGATGCTCGCCGAACACGCTCGTTATGCGCGAGTAGTCGAGGTTATGCCCTTTGACGAATGGTATTGTGGTCTTCAGCGACTTGCGTGCTTCGGCCCTGTGTTTTACCACTACTTCGTGGCTTTGTTTCTCGTATATCAGATTCTCGTTCATCTTCACGTCGGGCGATGCCCACAGTACGAGTCCAACGATGAGTCCGATGCCCACCTGACCTACAATCTTGTAACGGCCCTTGAGTCCTTCCTTGTTGTGGCGGAATATCTTGATGAAGTCGTCCATACCGCCAAGGAATCCCAGCCATACGGTTGTGACAATCATCAGAAGCAGATATATGTTGCGCAGACGTCCGAGCAACAGTACCGGAACGAGTATCGATACGATGATGATGATGCCGCCCATCGACGGTACGCCGATTTTCTTTACTCCGAACGGGTCGATAGAGGCGTCGCGTTGCGTCTCTGTGATTTGCTTCTTCTTAAGAAACTTGATGAATTTCTCGCCGAACCATGCCGATATTACAAGCGACAGGATGAGTGCCAGCAACGAACGGAAAGATATATATCCCCACATATGGGCACCGCTGATGCCATATTCCTCGAGAAATCTGAAAAGATAGTATAACATTTGAATTACGAGTTACGAGTTACGAATTACGAATTAGGAGTTACGAGTTAGGAGTTACGAATTAGGAATTACGAGTTACGAATTACGAGATAGGAGTTGCGAATTAATTCCTAATTCAAAATTCTTAACTGTTCAATTTCTAATCGGCAAAGCCGACAAATTCCTAATTCCTAATTCAAAATTCCTAATTCTAAAAACATTCCTTTACAACCTCATGGTCGTCGAAGTGGCGCTTTACGCCCTGCACGTCCTGATAGTCCTCGTGGCCCTTGCCGGCTATGAGTACGACGTCGCCCTTTTCGGCCATCATGCAGGCTGTGCGTATGGCCTCGCGGCGGTCGACGATGCTGATGACTTTCTTCATCTGCTGCTTGTCAAGTCCTGCCAGCATGTCGTTGATGATGGCTTGCGGGTCCTCAAAGCGAGGGTTGTCGCTTGTTATTATTACGCGGTCGCTCTGCTTTACGGCTTCCTGTGCCATTAGCGGTCGCTTGCCCTTGTCGCGGTTGCCGCCGGCACCGCACACGGTTATTACGTGTCCTTTGCCGTCAAGTACCTCATGGATGGCGTTAAGCACATTCTCCAAAGCATCAGGTGTATGTGCATAGTCTACTACGGCTGTATATCCCTCGGGCGAGTGTATCGGGTCCAGACGGCCGTTGACGCTGTGCAGCGTACTCATCACTACGAGTATGTCTTCAGGGTTCTTGCCAAGCATAACAGCTGCACCGTAAACGGCGAGCAGATTGCTTACGTTGAACTTGCCGATGAAGTGTACGCCCACCTCATGTCCGTCCATTTCAAGATACATTCCTTCAAAGTGACACTCTATAATGCGTGCCTTGAAGTCGGCTACTGAGCGTGTTGAGTATGTCTTGACAGTGGCTTTGGTGTTCTGAACCATCACCATACCGTTCTTGTCGTCGGCGTTGGTTATGGCGAAAGCTGTCTTGGGCAGACCGTCGAAGAAGGCCTTCTTGGCGTTGCGATAGTTCTCGAAGGTCTTGTGATAGTCGAGATGGTCGCGTGTGAGGTTGGTGAATATGCCACCAACGAAGGTCAGGCCGCCTATACGCTTCTGTGCAATGGCGTGCGACGAGCATTCCATGAAGGCGTACTCGCAACCTGCATTGACCATACGCTCAAGCAATTCGTTGAGCTCGATAGGGTCGGGTGTTGTATGGTCGGCAGGTACAGCTTCGTCAACGATGTAGTTGCACACGGTCGACAGGAGTCCGCACTTGTGTCCCATCTTGGTGAACATATTATATAATAAGGTGGCGATTGTTGTCTTGCCGTTGGTTCCGGTCACACCTACAAGCTTCAGCTTGGCCGATGGATTGCCGTGGAATGTGGTGGCTACCTTGCCTACTGCGTCTTCTGTCGATGCCACCTGTATGTATGTCACGCCTTCGGTCTTGTCGGCAGGCATGTCCTCGCAGAGCACAGCCTTGGCACCCAACTCTATAGCTTTCGGTATGAACTTGTGTCCGTCTACCTGCGTGCCTTTCATTGCCACGAAGAAATGTCCCTCTTTAATGCGGCGTGAATCGATGTTCACTCCGGTTATCTCTACCTCGTCGCTACCTATGATGTCGACGACGGGGATGTCCTTGAGCAATTCCTTGAGTTTCATATGTTTGTTTTTTTTAAATTTAATATGCGTGTTGATACGTATTGTCCGACTATGATAACTTGATTGTGCAAGTCATGTTTTTCTTTATTTTCTCTCCGGCACCTATGCTCTGTTCGGTCACCTTGCCACGTCCTATGACCTTTACTTTCACGCCCCGGCTCTCTATGAGATAGACAGCGTCGCGCGCTCCCATGCCGTGTACGTCTGGCATAAGCGTGCTGTCGCCTAATGGTTCGCGTTGTAGCGACACTGTATGTCCCGATTCGCTGGCACGTCCCCATATCGGGTTGCCGTCGGCATAAGAGCCGTCCCAGTCGGTGCGGGTCTTGAATCCGAGGTGCGACAGAACATAGTCGGCAGCCAGGATGTTGCCGTTCTTCACGTCGGGCAGCATTATCGAGAGCGAGTCGCGTGCGTCTGCAGCTTCAAGTTTTAGGCTTTGTGCCATGATGCCTTCTGCTATATCGTGGAATACAACGCCACTCATGCCGCCGCCCGATGCCGGAAGTCCCGACTTCTGAAGGCATACTATGCAGCTGTAACGGGGTTCGTAGGCAGGGAAGAATCCTGCAAATGACAGCAGATAGTTCATCTGTCCGCTCTTGTATCCGACTGCACCCTTCGATATCTGTGCCGTTCCGGTCTTGCCGGCAACAAGAAATGAAGGCGAGCCGGCTTTCTTGCCGAGTCCCACGCTCACCACCTGTTCGAGTATGCGTGTTATCTTCTTTATCGTAGACTCCTTTGCAATATGCTCGCGCATTACCACTGGCGGAAATGTCATCACCGTCTCGCCGTCCTTGCGCACTTCCTTGACAAACCTCGGACGCATCATCTTGCCTCCGTTGGCAATGGCGTTGTAGAACGTCAGAGTCGATATAGGCGGCACCTGAGTCTCATATCCGATACTCATCCATGGCAATGTGGTCTTGCTCCAGTTGATATACTGTTTGCCACGCTTGTCTTTCTTGGGGAATCGTATTCTTGCAGGCGATGAACCTGCCAATGGCAGATGCAGGTCGTCGGCCAGTCCGAGGCGGTGAATGCCCTGAACGTACTTCTCGGGGCAGTTGTGATAGTGGTCGTCGATGATGCGGCTCACTCCGATGTTCGAACTTACCCACAATGTCTTGGGCAGCGTCATTATGCCGTATCCGCCGCGTCGCCAGTTATGGTCCTTCATTTCGCGGCCGTACATGGGCCATACGCCACATCCGGTGTCCACGGTGTATGTGGTGTCTACTACTCCGTCGTCGAGTGCAACCATTATTGATGCGGTCTTGAATACCGAACCAGGTTCCAGCAAGTCGCTCACGGCATGGTTCTGTATTTCCTGATATGTGCCGTCGGCACATTTTGTCAGGTTTACGATGGCTTTCACATCGCCTGTAGCCACTTCCATCACGATGGCTACACCCACGTTACCGTCAATCTTGTACAGTTCCTTTAGCACAGCGCGCTCAGCTAGATCCTGCATCGACACGTCGATGGTAGTTACAATGTCGGCTCCGTTTTCGGGTGGAGTATCGGTCAGATACAGATATTTGTTGAGCACCTTGCGACGGTGGCGTATGCCCTTGTCGCCTCGCAGCAGCGAGTCGTAGTGCTGCTCAAGTCCGCATTGTGCCGAGTCAATCTCGCCGTACATCTTGCCGATAGTGCGTTGTGCGAGCGATCCGTAAGCCAGCTTGCGTGCATTGAACTCCTCAACGTGAAATCCGCTGCGGTTCTTTCCGAGTCTGAATACTGGCAGTTTCTTCACTTCAGAGTATGTGCTGTAGTTGACACGGCGTTTCCATATAGGCCAGTGGGCCTTGTTCTTCTCGTAGCCTTCCATGAGGTTACGGTGGAATTCCTCAGCCGACTGGTCGGGGAATATGGCGTTGAGCCCCATGCAGATGGAGTCGAGTTTCTCGATAAAAAGCGTGTCCTTGCCAGCCTCGCGCATGGCTCTGTAGTCGATGTACAGCTTGTATTGCGGTAGCGATGATGCCATAAGCTGTCCGTCGCAGCTCAGGATATTGCCTCTGACAGGTGGTGTTTCCAGACTGTCTATCTTCACACGGTCGGCCACCTGCATCCAGAAGTCGCGCTTTGCAGTCATCGTATACACCATCTTCGCCATAACCATTGCAGCTACAAAGCTCAGCAATATGGCGATGAAGCTGTATCGTGGCATCATTTTTTTGCTGTCAAACTTGCTCATCTCTGTTCTGTATTAGGCACGTTTATTATGTATGGCGGCTGTGTTGCTATGTGCAGCGTGCTGTCGCTGCTGGCTTTCAGCTTTTCGAGCACCTTGCTCTCGCGTGTCTGTTGAGTAAGATCGCTGCTGCTCGACAACGCTCTGTACTTGGCATCCTTAAGCTGCTCGGTCAGGTTGTCGATGAGTATGAGGTCCTGCTGACACTTGTATCGGTTGGATATATACACCACGATAAACAGCACTATAATCAGTATCAGCCATATCTGCTTGCGTATGATGTCGGCGCTCAGAATGTCGCCGCCGAGTATTTTGCGCAGCGTGATGTTCTTGGTCAGCGGCATCTCGTCCTCTGTAGTCTGCTCGCGTATGATTGCTCTGAGCGACTGTGGGGCTTCTTTCTGCTTGTCCTGATCTATAGCTTCGCCGGTATTGGTCTGTGTGTTGGTCTCGTCATTGTTCATAGTCATTACTTGCTATTCGCCCTTACGCTCGGCTATGCGCAGTTTGGCGCTACGGCTACGGGGGTTGGATTGTTGTTCCTCTTTCGAGGGGATAATGAGTTTCTCCACCATACAGTATGGTGTGTTGATGCGTCCGTAGAAGTCCTGCTCTATCTTGCCCTCCGGATTGCCGGCCTTCATGACGTTCTTCACGATACGGTCTTCGAGCGAGTGATAGGTGATAACTGACAGGCGTCCGCCGAGAGCGAGCAGTTCGGTGGCAGAGGCAAGCATTTCGCGCAGGGCGTCCATTTCGTGGTTCACCTCTATGCGCAGCGCCTGAAACAGTCGTGCCATGTCCTTTTTCTCGCGTTCGCGTTTGAACATCGGCTCCACTACGGCCAGAAAGTCGCTTGTGGTGTTGATGGCTGCCGTCTGTCGTGCCTTTGCCACGGCTGCGGCAATGCGTCGCGAGTTCTTCATCTCGCCGTATATGTAGAATATGTCGGCAAGCCGTGCCTCGTCGTAGTTGTTGAGTATGTCGGCAGCCGTCTGTCCGGCGCGTTTGTTCATGCGCATGTCGAGCGGAGCGTCAAATCTGAATGAGAATCCGCGTTCGGCATCGTCGAAGTGGTGCGACGATACCCCGAGGTCTGCTAGCAGGCCGTCTATGTGGTCAACACCATAGTAGTGCATCCAGTTTTTCAGATAGCGGAAGTTGCTGCGTACGAATGTGAACTTCTCGTTAGGGTCGCCAATGTTGCGTTCGGCATCGGCATCCTGGTCGAAGCTGTACAGATGGGCGCCTTCAGGCAGTCGGCGCAATATCTCGCGCGAGTGTCCGCCACCGCCGAATGTCACGTCTACGTATACGCCACCAGGCTTGATGTCAAGCCCGCTCACGCTCTCGTCGAGCAGAACAGGTACATGATAGCCCTGCGCCGTTGTTATGGCTTGTATATCTTTGGAAGTATCTGTGTACATTACTTTATGCGTATTTGGGGTGTAAAGTTACACAAAAATCCCCGAATGAGTCTACATTTAGGTGTCATTTTTATTAAATCGCCACATTTCTTATATTAAAATGAGCGTATCTGAAAAAGATATGTTATTTTTGCAGCTGATTAGTATTTTATGACAAAATGAACGAGATTTCGGAACATACAATCGACATTGACAGAATTCTCAGCAGCAAGATGGGCAGCAAAGCGCGCTTTGTGCCGTCGCTGCTTACCAACTGGCTGAAACGTATCATTCATCAGGATCAGGTCAACGCATTCATCTGGAAGACCCGCGACATGCAGGGCGTGGAGTGGCTTGAGGAATGCGTGCGCTATCTCAAGATGGACATTGAGATAGTAGGCAAGGAGAACCTACCGCCCAAGGACGACGGTAGGCTGTACACGTTCGTCTCAAACCATCCGCTCGGAGGACAGGATGGCGTGGCGCTCGGCTCCATCATAGGCCGCCATTACGACGGACGCTTCCGCTATCTTGTCAACGACTTGCTCATGAATCTGCCCGGACTGGCACCCGTTTGTATCGGTATCAACAAGACGGGACGCAACGGACGCGACTTTCCGCGTATGGTTGAGGCTGGATTCAAGAGCGACAATCACATGCTGATGTTCCCCGCCGGACTCAACAGCCGACGTCAGAAGGACGGAACTATACACGATTTCGATTGGAAGAAGACATTCATCGTGAAGAGCGTGGAGTGCCAGCGCGACGTAGTACCAATACATTTCAGCGGACAGAACTCCAATCGCTTCTATCGCATAGCCAACTTCAGCGACCGCTTCCTGCCGTTCAATCTCGCCATGATATTCCTTGTCGACGAGATGTATCGCAATGTTGGCAAGCATTTCACCATACACATAGGCAAGCCTATACCATGGCAGACCTTCGACCGTTCTCGAAAGCCTGCCGAATGGGCACGGTATGTAGAGGACATTGTTTACGAATTGCCGGGAAAAGGTAAAAAGTAAAAGAGTAAAAGAGTAAAAAGGATAAACACGACCTATACGGTCTGTAAGATATTATTGTACAATACAATGAAGGAAGAGCCAATAATAGCACCAGTAAGCAAGGAACTGCTCAAGAGCGAACTCACTCCTGAGCGACAGCTTCGTATGACCAACAAGAGCCACAATGAGATTTACGTCATTACAGCCCACAACGCTCCTAACGTAATGCGCGAGATAGGACGATTGCGTGAGATAGCGTTCCGCGAGGCGGGAGGCGGCACTGGCAAACCGTTGGATATCGACGAGTTTGACACGTGCGACAACTGCTACAAGCAGCTTATCGTGTGGAATCCCGAAGCTGAGGAGATAATAGGAGGCTACCGTTATCTGCTCGGATCAGATTGGGAGATTGGTCCCGACGGACAACCGCTGCTTGCCACGAGCCATATGTTCCACTTCTCCGACAAGTTTCTCAAGGACTACATGCCCTACACGGTAGAGCTTGGACGCTCGTTTGTCACTCTGGAGTATCAGAGCACACGACGCGGAGCCAAGAGTCTGTTTGCACTCGACAACCTTTGGGACGGACTGGGTGCCCTTACTGTCATCAAGCCCAACGTTAAGTACTTCTTCGGCAAGATGACAATGTATCCGTCGTACATCCGTCGTGGACGCGACATGATACTCTATTTCCTCAAGAAGCACTTCGACGACAAGGACAATCTCATCATTCCGCTTAAGCCATTGAAGATTGAAACGCCCGAGGAAGAGCTTGCCAAGCTGTTCTGCGAGGACGACTTCAAGAAGGATTATCTCATTCTCAACCGCGAGATACGTGCCCTTGGCTACAACATTCCGCCACTTGTCAACGCCTATATGTCGCTGTCGCCCACAATGAAACTCTTCGGCACAGCCATCAACTACGGCTTCGGCGATGTGGAGGAAACCGGCATTCTCATTGCCGTTGACGAAATTCTCGAGAACAAGCGCGTCCGCCATATCGACTCATTCATCAAAGAGCACCCTGAAGCTCTTGAAATAACAAGCGGAGCCAACAATATAATCTACCGCGAAAAATAAGGTGGATTTTAAGTTGAGAGTTGAGAGGTAGGAAGTTGAGAGTTATGATTACCTTTGATAATCATGCAATGTTATGATGTCTGTTATTGATAAAAACATATCATAACTCTCAATTTTAACTTTCAACTCTCAATTCTCAACTCTCATTTTTTATTATACAATCGGCAGCGATATGCCTTGTATTTTTTGGTATATGTCGAGCGCAAACACGTCAGTCATGCCTGAAATGAAGTCGATTACAGCCATGACGCGGGTCTCGAAGTCGGGGCTGTTGATGTCATACTGGTTGCTGAATCGCTTGCGCAGCTGTTCCGAGTGAAACTTCTCAGGGCTCACGGCAGCCTCAATCAGGGCGTCCATGAGCGTCTCCATAATCTTATACCCCGACAGTTCCACGTCCAGAACGGGCTTGGAATTGTATATGCGCTGTACGCTCAGCTCGGAGCAATGATGGTAGGCATCGCGCACCGAGGGCGTAATATGGTCGATGAGGCATCCCTGGAGCGTGCCGTTGAGTATCTCGCTCTCGTGCTCGACGAATGCCCGTGCGCACTCGTTTTCAAGTTTTCCAATGGTGCAAGCACGCAGATACACCACCTTCTCGTTGTTGTCGGTGATGCCCTCTTCGTCAATGCGTTTCAGTATTTTCTCTCTTTGGCAATTGTCAAAGAATCCCAGCAGCAGTTGCATGGTCTCGTCAAACGACAGGATACGCAGTTTGTGCGCATCCTCAATGTCCATTATCTCATAGCAGATGTCGTCGGCAGCCTCTACCAGGTACACCAGCGGATGGCGTGCGTAGCGTAGCGGCTCGCCGTCGGCAGACAGTCGGCGTATGCCCAGTTCGTCGGCTATGCGTCGGTAATAATGCTCCTCAAAGCAGAAGAATCCGAACTTGCCCTTCTTGCCGGCTGCCATGCTGGAGTAGGGATACTTCACTATGGAGGCAAGTGTGGCGTATGTCATGACAAATCCGCCCTCACGTCTGCCGTGAAAGCGGTGTGCCAGCAGTCGGAAGGCGTTGGCGTTGCCCTCGAAGTGTATGAGGTTGTCCCATAATTCGGGGCTCATCTTCGGTTTCAGTTCCATGCCCTTGCCCTCGCGGAAGAATGCCTGTATGGCTTTTTCGCCTGAGTGCCCGAATGGAGGATTGCCCATGTCGTGAGCCAGACAAGCTGTGCTCACGATGGTGCCAATCTCCTCAAACAGCGTTCCCGTAAGTTCGGGATGCCGCAGCTTCAACTCACGTGCCACGTCATTGCCCAGCGACATGCCCACACTTGCCACCTCAAGCGAGTGTGTGAGGCGGTTGTGTACGAAGACGCTGCCCGGCAGCGGGAACACCTGCGTCTTGTTCTGCATGCGTCTGAATGGGGCTGAGAAGATGAGTCGGTCGTAGTCGCGCTTGAACTCCGACCGGTCGTCGTGGCGTTCGGGATGCCTTACTTCCTGCCCCA
>JAIJMN010000296.1:0-2358 GCA_022735715.1 Prevotella sp. | reverse complement strand
GTTGCTGAGGGCAATGCAGAACCTTTTGTAGAGAGCCTTACACACAACAGCATCATTGTGCAGATACCGCGACTGCAAGGCAATGTCAACAACCGTCTGGAGAAGATACTGAGCGTGTTCGACCAGACCAATGTAGAGGGCGACACACAGCAGGTGCTTAAGATTGATGAGGATAAATATGCCGACGACAACGACATGATGTATGTGCTACACAAACTGACCGCCGCTGCCGCCAACTCTGAAATGAGGCAGGACATGAATGTGGAAGACGAATTCTACAAGGCGATTGAAGACCGTGACACGGCCATCATGCAGCGAGACAAAATACTGAAAGAGCAAAGCGAACAGTTGTCACAGCAAAGCGAACAGCTCTCGCAGCAAAGCGAACAGATTTCACAGCAAAGCGAACAGCTCTCGCAGCAAAGCGAACAGATTTCACAGCAAAGCGAACAGATTTCACAGCAAAGCGAACAGTTGAAGAATATGGCTAAAGCTTTGTCGGCAAGCGGACTGAGCAACGAGCAGATTTCGCAGATGACGGGAATGAGCATTGCTGAAATTGCTCATCTGCTGGAATAATACTGATGAGCGATAAATATTTCCATGAGCTTATCCGACAATGGTTGTGAGACACGCTCGTCTGGCTGATACTTGCCTTTCAACAGTTCTTTGGGCAATTTCAGCTCACCATTGTCTATAATGACGGGACCAACTATATTCGACAAGACATAGACGGTACAGTCATCTACCTGATGAAGTTCGTCTATGTCTTCAAGGAATGGCACCGATTGTTCGCCAATAGCGATTGTTTTCATTAGATACATGAATGACTGGAAGCCATCATTATAGAGGAAAACCACTTTGTCACCTTTGCTTGGCAAGTCAAGTTCCCAAGGAGGGAAACCGCCCCAACGGAAATACGTATATCCTTTTTGCCACAGTTCATCAGACAGCAGTTTCCATTTGGCTTCTTCCGTTATGACCACCATTCTCAACCTATCGTCTTGTTGCTCAGGTTCTTTTTCTTCCGCTGCATCTTTATTTTTTATATAGATAGAAATATGTATGCGATCACTGTAAGGTACATGCTCCCTAAGTTCACTGATTTCTGTTTCAAACACATCTTGCCATCCCATGTCAAGTAGCGTCGCTAATGACTTGTTAACCTTTCTCGGTATATATCCAAGAGTGGGGCCACATTCAATTTCATCAGACCAGTCATTGCTTTCGTCAGCCAAGGCAACTGCTATTGCATCTTCATCGTGGACGTTATCTTTTTCACGGACAAGAACCAATTTTGCACCTTCATACAACTCATCCCATATATCATCTATATTGTAAAAAGCTGCTCCTGCAACATTACACTCTATAAACAGTTTTCTATTTTCTATAGGGGCAGGACGCATGTCACCCTCAATCGGTAGGTCTGGAACAAGCCATTCTTCTATGACTACATCACCCTCCAATGGCTTTGGCATACCTTCTGTTGCATAAATGTCGTCTAAGGGTTTTAGAACTCCAATGACCATTTCTTCATTATCAACATCATTTGCAGAATTTGACAGGTATTTCTCCACCATTTCGCTCTATTTACTGTCATTGGTAATATCAGTAATACCTTTCTTTTCCAGTTGATTTTGTAGATACTCCAATTCGGCATCACATTTAGGACAGGTGCCACTGCATTTGCCCCAATGATTACACTCTGAAAGAGTGTAGTCCAAGCAATATTTTTCTGCTACATAAGCACGGATGGCTTTAAGTATTTCGCATTTTTCTTTACCTTTATCCATATCTTATTTTGTTACTTAGTAATATGTTTCATATAAGTAATTTCCTTAATGTGCGTAATCCCGATTTCCTTCAAAATCTCGATACTATGCTTTACGTCTTCATTCGTATTAAAATGAGGAATATGCGGTACTTTGACAATAACTTTGTCAACCGGGACAAACTCCTTTATGTAATACAGTTGCTGTATGATTTCTGATGAGACACCTGTGTATTTCTCATAAATAGACACGTTCATATCTTTTATGTCCACAATCCATTCGGCAACGTATGGTGCCAAAGACTCAATGGTTTTGCATGAACATTTTAGATTTGCATAAGGAAATAAAAATTCCACGGTAGATAATATGTTCTTTTTCTTTGAAATGAAGCAAACCAGGCGACTCCTTCTGCACTTTCATAGACACGTAAATGAAAAAGCCCCCGATGCTTTTGCATCGAAGGCTCACTGGTTTATGTAAACGTTATTTTGTAGAAGAAGGCTTCACTGCTCCTGATGAAATATCTTGTGTCATAACAGCTTGTTAGAATAAATATTGATAAATTCTGTTAGCATTTGTATTAAAC
>JAIJMN010000295.1:0-2374 GCA_022735715.1 Prevotella sp. | reverse complement strand
ATGAAAAGAAAGAACATAAGGCGGATGCGCCACCTGCTACATGCAGCACGATGGATGCACAAGCACACAGCATGGATGCGCAGAACGGCAGCGTGGACAGCACGCAAGCTGAGTTTTCTGCGAGTGCTCGGCGTGTTCAATCCGCTGCGATACATCAAGACACTCGACTGGTATATTATACGCAAGTTCATCGGTACGTACATCTACTCAATCGCGCTCATCATATCGATCAGTATCGTATTCGATGTCAACGAGAACCTCTCGAAGTTTACGCAATACCATGCACCGCTCAAGGCCATCGTATTCGACTATTACGCCAACTTCGTGCCCTACTTCGCCAACTTGTTCAGTCCGCTGTTCGTGTTCATTGCCGTGATTTTCTTCACGTCAAAACTGGCTTCCAACTCCGAGATTATCTCCATGCTTGCAGCCGGAGTGTCGTTCAAGCGACTCATGCGTCCGTATATGATTTCGTGCGTGCTCATATCTTCGCTCTCGTTCTTCCTCGCATCCTACATCATTCCGCACGGCACTATCGTCAAGCAGAACTTCGAGTCGATGTACAAGAACAAGCGACTCAACACCTCAGCCGACAATGTTATGCTGCAAGTAGACCGTGGAGTGATTGCCTACATACAGCACTACGACAACAACTACAAGAAAGGCTACGGATTCTCGCTCGACAAGTTTGAGAACAAGAAGCTCGTCAGCCACCTCACAGCTATGGAGGCGCAGTATGACACCATCAGCGATTCCAAGTATCATTGGACTATTAGCAACTGGAAGATTCGCGAAATGCGCGGACTTAAGGAGAACATCACAAGCGGCTCAAAGCTCGACACAATGATTGTAATGGAACCTACCGACCTCGTCTACTCAAAGGGTCAGCAGGAGACATTCACATCACCCGAGCTGAAGGAGTACATCTCAAAGCAGATTGACCGAGGCAGCAGCAACGTTGTGCAGTATCAGGTGGAGTATCACAAGCGAATTGCCGCTTCATTTGCTTCGTTCATCCTCACCATCATCGGTCTGTCGCTGTCGTCGCGCAAACGAAAGGGAGGTATGGGTATGTATCTCGGCATCGGTCTGGCACTCAGTTTCGGCTACATTCTACTGCAAACCGTGTCGTCCACATTCGCCATCAATGCAGGCATGCCTCCTATGCTGGCGGCATGGATACCAAACATCACATTCGCCATCGTAGCATACTTCTGCTACAGAAAGGCACCAAATTAAAATGTTGAATTAGGAATGTGGAGTGTTGAATTGTCGGCTTTGCCGATTACGAATTAAACAATGTTGATTTAATTAATTGCCACTCAACACTCCACATTTCAAATTCAACATTGCGGTAATACCGCAACAATTCAACATTCCACATTCAACACTCAACATTTCTAACAATGTATTTCGACGAAACACAACTCAACGACCATGTGCTTGATGCACTATACGACATGCGCTTTGACGTGTGTACTCCCATACAGGAACAATGTATTCCGCCTATACTCGAAGGTCGCGACCTTCTGGGTGTAGCACAGACAGGTACGGGCAAGACCGCTGCCTATCTGCTACCTATCCTCTCGCGTCTCGATGACGGTGGATTTCCAAAGGACGCTATCAACTGCGTCATAATGAGCCCGACACGTGAGCTGGCACAACAGATTGACCAGGCCATGCAGGGCTTTGGCTATTATC
Source organism: Prevotella sp. (assembly GCA_022735715.1). GTDB lineage: Bacteria > Bacteroidota > Bacteroidia > Bacteroidales > Bacteroidaceae > Prevotella. Next base: position 673 of record JAIJMN010000295.1, on the reverse strand, counting down.
TCGACGGCGTTAGCAGCGTGGCTGTATATGGCGGCAACGACGGCAACCGCTACGATCAGGAACTCAAGAGTTTTCAGATGGGTGCCGACGTAGTAATTGCCACTCCAGGACGTCTTATCAGCCATATCTCACTCGGTTCTGCCGACCTCAGCCGCGTAAGCTTCTTCGTTCTCGACGAGGCAGACCGCATGCTCGACATGGGATTCTCTGAAGACATAAAGATGATTGCGAGCAAGTTGCCCCCTACTTGCCAGACTATCATGTTCTCGGCCACTATGCCCGAGAAGATTGAAGAACTAGCCAAGACTCTGCTCAAGAATCCCGTAGAAGTGAAGATAGCAGTAAGCAAGCCTGCCGAGAAAATCAAGCAGACCGCCTACGTTTGCTACGAAACACAGAAGATTGGCATCATCAAGGACCTCTTCCGCAAGGGCGACCTCAACCGTGTCATCATTTTCTCTGGCAAGAAGCAGAAGGTGAAGGCCATCAACCGCACTCTGCAGCAGATGAAGATAAATTCGGGTGAGATGCACTCAGACCTTGAGCAGGCTGAGCGCGACGAAATACTCTATAAGTTCAAGACCGGACAAATCGACGTACTCGTAGCTACTGACATCGTTGCACGTGGCATCGACATCGACGACATAGCAATGGTCATCAACTTCGACGTGCC
>JAIJMN010000294.1:0-2381 GCA_022735715.1 Prevotella sp. | reverse complement strand
CGTCTTCCTTGCCTATCAGCATGTTCAGAGAGTCGGCTGTCTCTGCGTCGTCTACAACAATTATCTCCCTGTCAGCTGCTGCCAGCGACAGCTGCGCTATGCTGTCAAGGCATTCGCTTAGTGAGGCAGGTTTGGTGTCGTGATTGTACACGATGAAGCTTATAAGTGGTTTGGCAGGCATATTCTGTGTGTGTTTTATTTGTTTTTTATTCTGTCTGATGTTGTTATTATTGCAAAGGTAATAATTTTTATTTCTATTCAGATTGCCAGAATGAAGTTTTTTCACATTATAAAAATAAATACTTATTTAATATTGAATGAAAACTCCATTAATAGTCGTTGAAACCGAAATTCGGCAACTGCCAAAATGCGCAAACAAGTGAATCCAATGGTAATGGCACGATATTTGTAATATGGTTTGCAAACAAATAAAAACTCAATAATTGGAATTAAATCTCAATATTTGAAATAAAAAACTTAATAATACAAACAAAATTATGGCACAAAAAGGTAATATTGGAGTAACGACAGAAAATATTTTCCCTGTCATCAAGAAATTTCTTTATTCTGACCATGAAATCTTCCTTCGCGAGATGGTTTCAAACGCTGTTGACGCTACACAGAAGCTCAAGACTCTTGCCGAACGTGGCGACTTCAAGGGCGAGCTGGGCGACCTCACCGTTCGCGTGAGCCTCGACACAGAGAAGGGCACACTCACCATCAGCGACCGTGGTATCGGCATGACGGAAGACGAAATCAACAAGTACATCAATCAGATAGCATTCTCTGGAGTCACCGACTTCCTCGACAAATATAAGGACAACGCCAACGCCATCATAGGCCACTTCGGATTGGGATTCTACTCATCCTTCATGGTGAGCAAGCGTGTCGACATCGTCACTCGCAGCTATCAGGACGGAGCCAAGGCCATCAAGTGGAGCTGCGACGGCAGCTCAGAGTTTGAGATTAGCGATGCCGACAAGGCCGAACGCGGTTCGGACATCGTGCTCCACATCGACGACGACTGCAAGGAGTTCCTCGAGAAGCAGAAGATTCAGGAACTGCTCAACAAGTACTGCAAGTTTATGGCTGTTCCGGTAGCCTTCGGCAAGAAGACCGAATGGAAGGACGGCAAGCAGGTAGAAACCGACCAGGACAACATCATCAACAACGTGGAGCCGCTCTGGACCAAGACGCCCAGCACCCTTAAGGACGATGACTACAAGAGCTTCTACCGCACACTCTATCCTATGCAGGACGAGCCGCTGTTCTGGATTCATCTCAACGTCGACTATCCGTTCAATCTCACCGGCATCCTCTACTTCCCGCGCATCAAGTCGAACATCGAACTGCAGCGCAATAAGATTCAGCTCTACTGCAATCAGGTGTTCGTAACCGACCAGGTAGAAGGTATCGTGCCCGAATTCCTTACCCTGTTGCATGGAGTAATCGACTCGCCCGACATTCCTCTTAACGTGAGCCGCTCATATCTGCAGAGCGATGCCAACGTAAAGAAGATTTCGAAGTACATCACCAAGAAGGTGGCCGACCGTCTTGCCTCAATCTTCAAGGCCGACCGCAAGGACTACGAGCAGAAATGGGACGACCTCAAGATATTCATCAATTATGGCATGCTCTCGCAAGACGACTTCTACGACCGTGCCAAGGACTTCGCCCTGCTCAAGGATGTCGACGGCAAGTACTTCACCTACGACGAGTACAAGACCCTCATCAAGGACAACCAGACCGACAAGGACGGCAATCTCGTCTATCTCTACGCCAACGACAAGGAAGGCGAGTACAGCTACATAGAAGCAGCCAAGAACAAGGGCTACAGCGTGCTCCTGCTCGACGGCCAACTCGACACTCCGATGGTTTCTATGCTCGAGCAGAAGCTTGAGAAGACACGCTTCGCACGTGTGGATGCCGATATAGTCGACCGTCTCATAGTCAAGGACGATAACAAGGAGAGCGAACTCGCCAAGGACGACAAGGACAGCCTAACCGAGACATTCCGCTCGCAGTTGCCCACAATGGACCATACCGAATTCTACGTTGACGTGCAGGCTCTTGGAGCCGACAATCTGCCCGTGCTCATCACACAGAGCGAGTACATGCGCCGTATGAAGGAGGCAAGCAAGTATCAGGCAGGCATGGCGTTCTACGCCCAGATGCCAGATGCCTTCAACCTCGTTCTCAACAGCGACCATCCCCTCATCAAGGGCGTGCTCGACGGCGAGAAGCAGGAGTGTGGCAGCCAACTCAGTCCCGTCGACAGCGAACTCAAAGGACTTGAGGCACGACTCGCTGTGCTTCATCAGACCCAGAGCGCCAAGAAGCCCGAAGAGATTACTCAGGAGGAGAAGGACGATGTCAAGAAC
>JAIJMN010000293.1:0-2382 GCA_022735715.1 Prevotella sp. | reverse complement strand
AGGCTATAAGCTCGTATTGCTCAATTCTTGTGTTAAGCACGAACTTGCCGGCTCTCCTTACAACGACCGTCGCAACAGCTGCGAGAATGTTGTAAAGCACATCGCTGCAAAGCATCCTGAGTCTAAGTTCGATACTCTGCGCGACTGCACATGGGAGCAGCTTGAGGAGGTTAAGGCTGAAGTAGGCGAGGAAGACTACAAGCGTGCTCACTTCGTGCTTGGCGAGAAAGACCGTGTACTTGCTGTTTGTGACGCACTCAACGCTGGCGACTACGAGACTGTAGGCAAGAAGATGTATGAGACTCATGAGGGTCTGAGCAAGGAGTATGAAGTTTCTTGCGAGGAGCTCGACTTCCTCAACGACATTGCCAAGGAAAATGGAGTTACTGGTAGCCGTATCATGGGTGGTGGCTTTGGTGGCTGCACCATCAACCTCGTTAAGGAGGAACTTTACGATCAGTTCATCGCTGATGCCAAGGCTAAGTACTCTGCCAAGTACGGCAAGGAGCCTAAGGTGATTGACGTTGTTATCAGCGACGGTTCACACAAGGTTTGCTAATCAAGTAAGAGGTCGGTACGACCATAATGATTAACCTATATTTATCCCTCTGATTGTCTGATGACAAACAGAGGGATTTTTCTATTGTTTGTTTTCAAATCATTTATTTGTCAAATTCAATGTTTTTCTGTAATTTTGTAAATATAATTGACTAAGAACAAACTGTAGGATTCTCACGTGTTCAAACGCATAATAAATGTAACGATATGGACCTTGATAGGTCTTTACGCTTCTGTAATTGTCATGCTGCACATACCCTTTGTACAGACGTACATTGGAAAATGTGTAGCTGATGCCTTATGCGACAAATTCGGCACTCGTGTGAGTGTCGGCAGGGTTGACCTCGGTTTTGTCAACCGACTTATCATTGACGATTCCCAGATGCAGGACCAGCAAGGTAAGCAGATGCTGCGTGTATCGCGAATATCGGTTAAGATAAATCTCCTGGCACTTACCAAGGGACAGATTGACGTAACGTCAGCACAGTTCTTCGGTATGCATGCGAATCTATATAAGGCAACGGCAGAATCAAAGCCAAATTTCCAATTTGTAGTCGATTCGCTTGCATCAAAGGACACTACCAAGCAGAAGACTCCGCTCGACTTGCAAATCAACTCGCTTATAATTCGCAATGGTGCTGTGCGCTATCGTGTGCTTTCGCGTACTGACAATTCGAATAAGTTTTCGCCCGACAACATTGATGCCCGTAATATCAGCGCGCACATTATAGTGAACCGCATAACTGACGACTCGCTCAATGTGAAGGTGAAGCGCATTGCGTTTGACGAACGATACGGATTCAGATTGAAGGCGCTTTCGCTGCATGCCGTATATGGTCCTAATGGAGCAAGCATCAGCAATTTCAGACTTGAGCTACCGTCTACAATCGTTCAATCGGAAGACATTACATGCTCTTACAGCAAGAAGAACGGCAAGATAGAGATGCCTACCGTGCAATTTAAAGGTAGCATAAATGCCCCAAGCATAAGCCTTGCAGATTTTGCTGGCTTTGTGCCGAAACTTTCGGGTATCAAACAACGCATGATGCTCGCAGCTGATTTCTATGGTACGGGCTCGTCGTTAAATGTGACACGATTGGAAATAGGTACAGACAATGGCGATTTGCATCTGTTGGCTGACGGTGGAATAAAGAACTATCCAGCTGATGCTACTTGGTATGCAAATGTAAACAGATTTGCTGCCAATCATGCTGCTATAGCTTCTTTCGTACCTACCGCAACAGGTAAGGAAGTTCCTGCCATACTTACACGTATAGGCGATGTCAGTATGACAGGTTTTGTAGGAGGTGAAAGTAACAAGTTGGCTGCCAACGCTTGTGTTTCTACTTCGCTCGGCAGTATAAGGCTTGCCGTAGACAAGCGCAAGAATAATATTACCGGGCATGTTGAAACTGTTGATTTTAATATTGGCAAACTGGCTGATGACAACAAACTCGGTCATCTCTCTGCCAATCTCAACCTACATGGACAGTCGGAAGACAATATGACTGCTATTGGTCGTGTCTATAACTTTGACTATAACGGATATAAATATCATGACATCAATATTGATGCTTCCTATCGCCACAAGGTAGTAGACGGAAGAATAGACATTGACGATCCTAATGCGCAAATATCGGCTTCAGGATTGCTGAACATTGCTGGAAAGACTCCGTTGTTGAAGGCTAATGTGGCAGTAGGCCGTTTTGCTCCTAATGCGTTGCATCTCACACCGAAATGGCAGTCGACAGCATTTGCTGCAAATATTGCCTGCGACATAAAGGGCAGCAGCGTTAATGATGCTGACGGAACCGTGGAGATAAG
>JAIJMN010000292.1:0-2382 GCA_022735715.1 Prevotella sp. | reverse complement strand
GGAATGATACAAGAAGCAGATATTACATTGGAAGATTTGCGAAATGCCAACAAGGTAAGTCTTTTTAATGCAATGATTGAGTTTGGTGAAAGAGAAATATCAATGGTGAATGTCCACTTTTGAACATTCTCTATTACTTCTGATATACAAGATATTTTATGATTGTAGCGAACATGGCTATTAAAAGATTTGGCGTTATCAAATAAATACCATCCTATGCAGATAGTGCAAACCGAGCGCAATACAAAATGAATTCATTCTTTTTTTAGACTTATACAACATTTAAAGTGACAATATTAGAAGTTCAAGTTGGGGTGTTAATAGGCAATGCAAATGGTAGGAGGCTATGGCGTCCCCACCGTAGCCTTGGCAGTTAGCCCATACGTTCATATTGTTAATCTTTCACGCCTCAGCCTACTCAGGTTATAGCGAGGACGCCATAACCTCCTACAGTTAGGCCTTCATTAATACAATAATATTACTCCAGATTTTGAAACAAAAAACTGCCACTAAAAAAAGGACTCCTTTTGCATAACAAATGTACCCCTTTTGGAATGCAAAAGGGGTACATTTGTTTTTCAAGCGTTATTTTCGGGCTTTTCAGCCACTATTTTTCAGCTTTTCAGCTGCTGTTTGCCAGCCTTCCAGCCACATTTTTTATACCAAGTGAGCGATGAGATCCTCGCGCTCGCCTTCGAGCATATCGATTACCGGAACCTCAATCATTGTGTAGCATCCCGGCTGCTGGCGCATTGAGGCACGAGCCACATTGACAAGCACCTGACCAGTGAGAGCAGGGTTGTTGATGCTCATTGTGAACTCCATACGCTGATTCTGTGTCTTGCCGCTGACACCCTTGCGGGTGAGATGAACACCGTGTCCCATGTCGCGCACAGCGTCTACCGAAGGTACGACAAATACGTGAGTCTCGTCGTTGGCGAAGTATGGATCGGCCTTGATGGCAGCTGTAACGTCCTCAAGGTTTGCTCCGTCCTCAAGTTCTACGTAAACCATACGGCGATGCAAGCCCTCACCCTTAGGTATAGTCATCGAGAGAGCGTTCTTTACGCCCTCCTTTGAGCGCACGCATACGCTGTGACCCATAGACATACCCGGTCCGAAATTGGTGTAGCTGAGTCCCTTGGGTGCCAGACTCTGCATGAGTGTGCGCACGATAGAGTCAGAACCCGGATCCCATCCAGCTGCAATGATGCTCACAGCCTTGTGCTCCTTACATATAGGGGTGAGCGCTGCACGGTAGTCGAGGATTGAAGTGTGGATGTCGAAGCTGTCTACGGTGTTGATGCCGAGAGGCAGAATCTGCTTGGCATATTCCTCACACGAACGTGTAGGAGTAGCAAGAATGGCTACGTCTACGTCCTTAAGCTCACGTATATCCTTAACTACTTCATACTGCGCAAGCTCTGCCGGCTTGTTGTCGGCACCATTGCGGCGCACGATACCTGCTATCTCGAAATCGTCGGCGGCCTCAAGGGCCTGGACAGCATACTGTCCGATGTTGCCGTATCCTACTACGGCTGCTCTGATCTTCTTCATTTCTTTTGTATTTCTTTTTATTGGTTTTTACGGGCACAAAGTTACGCAAATTAGGCAACAAAGCACATTAAAGAATAAACTTTTTTCATTCTACCATTCATAATACTTACAAATTAGTAGAGCTTCGTAGGGTTTTGAGAATAAAAAGGCACGATTTTCGCTACGATACGTTAACAATGACAAGTTGCACAAATATCATAAAGCTTGCGATTAAGATTTTACCGTAAAATAGGGGAAAATAAAGGCGGCAATTATTTTGCATTGTCTTCAATTCGTTGTAACTTTGTGGCAAAGAAATTTCTAAATCATCAATTAACTAAATAACATTATGGCATCAACACCAGATTTCAAGTATGCTCCTATGTTCCAGTTGGGCGAGGATACTACTGAATACCGCTTGCTCAGCAAGGAAGGCGTGAGCACCGGTGAGTTTGAAGGCAAGACAATCCTGAAAGTTTCGAAAGAGGCTCTGACATTGCTCGCACAGCAGGCTTTTCACGACGTAGAGTTCATGCTGCGCCGCGAACATAACCTGCAGGTTGCAAAGATTCTGTCTGACCCTGAGGCTTCAGAGAACGACAAGTACGTTGCTCTGCAGTTCCTGCGCAACGCCGAGACAGCCTGCAAGGGTATCCTGCCTTTCTGCCAGGACACCGGTACTGCCATCATCCACGGCGAGAAGGGACAGCGCGTTTGGACCGACTTCGAGGACGAAGAGGCTCTGTCGCGCGGTGTTTACAACACATTCACACAGGACAACCTGCGCTACTCGCAGAACGCTCCGCTCAATATGTACGACGAGGTGAACACACGCTGCAACCTCCC
>JAIJMN010000037.1:0-16497 GCA_022735715.1 Prevotella sp. | reverse complement strand
ATGGCTTCCGCAGTTTTGGATGCAAAAAACAAAAACTTTATGCATTAAGAATGCAAATATCGGCAATTATTTTGAAATAACAGCAAAAATGTCGTTTTTTTCACATTATCGCAACATCAACACCGCCAAACTCTCTCTCACATATTTAATATGTATTAGACAAAACGGGAACAAGATTTGTCAAAAAGTCGTTTTAAGCGTGCAAAAACTCTTGTAACTCACATTTAATTAAAAATTAATATAAAAAAACTTTCGTCATTAAAAATAAATTTGTTACTTTGCATTTTTGGAAAAATGCCCAAAGGTAGGAACTACATAACCCTGAAGGTAAATTAGAAAAATCATCAATCTAAGTAAAATGCAAAATAAGCTTAAATTAGCCGTGATAGCCCTCTGCTACGCGCCGGCAGTGTTTGCACAGACCGATTCTTTAGCAACACAGCCAACGACAATAAGCGAGTCGGCTTTCACCTTAACAGAAGCACAGCTTGGTGAAGATGAGGACATGTCACAGAGCGTGACCATCATCAACTCAAGCAGCAACATCTACGCGAACGAAGTAGGTTACCTCTTCTCGCCCGTGCGCTTCCGCTATCGCGCTTTCGACCAGAAGTTCAACGACGTCTACATTAACGGCGTGCCAATGAACGACATGGAGAGCGGACAGTTCCGATTCACAACCATCGGTGGACTTAACCAACAGACACGCAACGTCGAGTTTGCACTGCCTTTTGAGAGCAACAATTTTGCCATGACAGGCATGGGAGGCTCCAACAACTACAACTTCCGTCCAGGAAGCATGCCCGTGGGGCAGCGCATTTCGCTGCTCGGCGCTAACCGCGCATACACCCTTCGCGGCATGTACACCATCAACACCGGACTGAACGACAAGGGATGGGCCTTTGCCGGCAACCTGACATACCGTTGGGCAAACAAGGGTTATGTGGAAGGAACCTTCTACAACGCCCTGTCTTACTTCCTCGGTGTGCAGAAGGTCTTTGGCGACGGACAGCACTCGCTCTCGCTCTCTACATGGGGTAACCCCACAGAGCGCTCATCGCAGGGTCCTGCCACTGACGAGGCCTACTGGCTCGCCAACGACAAATATTATAACCCCTATTGGGGCTACCAGAACGGCAAGAAGCGCAACTCGCGTGTGATCAACGACTTCTCGCCCAGCGCCATCATGACTTGGGACTGGAACATCAACGACAAGTCGAAGCTCACAACATCGCTCTTCGGACGCTACAGCATGTACAAGAGCACCAAGCTCAACTATAACAACGCCGACAACCCACAGCCCAACTACTGGAAGAACCTGCCCAGCAGCTACTATGACGTGTGGTATAACGACATGGAGTCGTACATCACCGACCAGGCTTACAACGACTGGAAAGACTCATACAACTACTGGAGAGCATCAAAGGCTAACCGCCAGATCAACTGGGACCGCCTGTATGCTTCAAACCAGAACATCAACGCTACCGGCAAAGACGCCATGTACTATGTGGAGGCTAAGCACAACAACAACCTCACTGTGTCTTTGGCTTCAACCTACAACCACCAGATCGACGCGAAGAAGAGCTTCAACCTCGGTTTCGTGGCTGCCACAAACAAGGGCATGCACTACGTCACAATGGAGGACCTGCTCGGCGCAAACACTTTCCATAACATCAACACCTACGCCATAAGCGACATTTACAATGCCCACTCGGACGAGGTGCAGTATGACCTGCGCAACAGAAACGCTGTGGTGAAAGAGGGCGACCGCTTCCGCTACGACTATAACCTGCTCGTGAACACAGGCAAAGTGTGGGGCAGCTACACCGAGGACTTCGGAAACCTCCACTACACCGTGGCAGGTCGTCTGGGCTACACCAACATGCAGCGAGACGGCAAGATGCAGAACGGTCTTGCGGCCAACAACTCATACGGCAAGAGCAAGCACGCCGAGTTTGTTGACGGCGGTCTGAAGTTTGGCTCTACGCTCAACATGGGACACGGCAACACGCTCATCTTCGGCATTGGCTATGAGCACCGCGCACCACAGGCACGCAACGCGTTCATGGCTCCTGAGATCAACAACAACTTCGTGCGTAACCTCAAGAACGAGCGCGTGTTCAGCACAGAGCTGGGCTACCAGTATGAGAACGCATGGATGCACCTCAACCTCAACGCCTACTATAGCCGTCTGGACAACGTGACCGACTGGCAGAACTTCTATCATGACGACATCAACTCGTTCGAGTATGTGTCGCTTACAGACATGAAGAAGGAATATTATGGCGTGGAGGCAGGCGTTAAGTTTAAGGTGACAAGCGCCTTCGACGTGAAGCTGCTCGGTACAATAAGCGACGCCAAGATCATCAACAACGCCAAGCTGGCTTACATGGAGTCGGTTTCTGGCGCAATGCACGGCGACGACTACGGCACAGAGGGCGACACCAATACCAACTGGGACCGCATATATAATAAAGGTATGCGCGACAACGGCACACCGCTCACAGCTGCAAGCCTCGGCGTGAACTATCACCAGAACGGATGGTTCCTCAGTCTGAACTGCAACTATTATGACCGCATCTACCTTTCTTACTCGCCCAACTATCGTTATCGCAAGTCGATAGAGAACCGCAAGCAGATCATGAGTCAGCGCGGCATCGAGATTATGGACGAGAACAATGAACCACGCGAGAGCGCACTCAGCCAGGCCAAGGGACATGGTGGCTTCATGCTCGACGGTTCGATAGGACGCAGCATCTACCTGAAACACGGTTCGCTGTCTATCAACCTCAGCCTCACCAACATCCTCAACAACCGCAACATCGTGACCGGCGGCTTTGAGCAGAGCCGAAGCGACTATTCTGGCGACAAGGACAACGTCAAGTCGCGTGCCTACGCATTCTCTAAGAACCCGTACAAGTTCTACGCATTTGGAACAAACGGTATGTTGAACCTCACCTATAAATTCTAAATTCAGAACATGATGAAAAGTGTAAAATACATTCAGATGATAATGATGGCCCTCGTTATGGGCCTCGGCTTGACGTCGTGTATGGATGACGACTGGAAGGCTCCCTCTGGCGACACTCCTGCTTATGGCAACAACACGCTGCAGGAGAAGAACGTTGTCTCTATTGCTGAACTCAAAGAAAAGTATGGCATCACAAAGGACATGATCAACGACACCGTGCGCATTGACGACGGCATACAGATCAAGGGCGTTGTGACAGGCAACGACGCTGAGGGCAACATCTACAACGAGATTGCTCTTCAGGACGAGACAGGCGGCATCCTGGTGTGCATAGCACAGGGTGGCCTGTGCGGACAGATGCAGGTAGGCCAGGAGGTTCTCATCGACCTCGGTGGTCTCTACATCGGCGCTTACCGCTCACAGCCTCAGATCGGTGTGCCTTACACCTCGACAAGCGCCAGCGGTGCAAAGTCTACTTATCCCAGCCGCATTGCTCGCGCCGAGTGGCAGACACGCTTTAAGCTCATCGGCAAGCCCGACGCTACGAAGCTGGTGGCTAAGGAGTTTGACTACGAGAGTCTGAAAGGCAACGAGACAGAGCTTTACAAGTATGCCGGCTGCCTTGTCAAGGCAACAGGCGTGGGCTTTGCCCAAGCTGACGGCAAGACCACATACGCTCCAAAGTCGGAGGGCGCAAGCACCGGCTATGGCGTGATGCGTGCCTTCAAGAACATGACAACAGGAAAAGACTACACCACCAACGAGTTTGGAGTGCGCACAAGCTGCTATTCCGATTTCGCTGCTGAGAAGTTGCCCGAAGGCAAGCTCACCGTAACAGGCATCCTGACATGCTACAAGTCGCAAACAAAATACAAAGCCACGGCGCAGATCTTGATGCGTCAGCAGTCGGACGTTCAGCAGATGGGCGAATAAGCCTTGCTGACGAAACGTCCATACACATTTCTTATTAAACAAAACACAAACAAGAAACAACAACATTTCGTATGAAAAAGATAATGTATTCGATGTTTGCCCTCATGATGGCAGCATTCACACTTACTGGTTGCGAGGACGTGCCCGCACCTTATGACATTCCCGAAGGCGGCGTAGGCGGTGGTGGCGAGACAACACTGCCCGAAGGCACATTCCTTGAGGCCGATTTCACAACAAGCCTCGGCAAGTTTAAGTCAGAATCGGCTGAAGGTGACGGATCAATAAAGTGGGACATCAACTACTCAAGCGCCTGCATCACTGGCTATGCCGACTGGGACGGATCTGGCACCAAGACCAACAAGGCTGGTGTGACCTTCCTCGTTAGCCCTGAGGTGAACCTCACAAAGGCTACAGAGGCTTATGTAGAGCTTAACCACGCCATGCGTTATGAGAACGGCGACATCAACACCAACAACTCGCTGCTCATCACAGACAATTATACCGGTGACGTAAAGACCACCGCCTGGACACAGATCAAATATCCCACAACAGGCCTGAACGGTGCACAGTTTGACTTCGTCACAAGCAAAGCAAACATCCCTGCCGAGTTTATGGGCAAGAAGGTGGTTGTGGCTCTGCGCCACACTTGCGCTGCCAAGTCGTCAACATGGGAGGTTAAGAAGCTGAGCGTTCTCGCTGGCAAGGTGGACGAGACCACACCCGACACACCCGGCGCAGGCGAGGCTAAGGGTACAGGCACAAAGGCTGATCCCTTCAACGTTGCTGGCGCCAACAAGTACATCAAAGATGGTGGCGATGCTACCGTTGAGGTGTACGTTAAGGGCAAGGTGTCTGAACTCAAAGAATATCGCGAAACCTTCGGTAGCATCAGCTACTACATCTCAGAGGATGGATCCAAGACAGACCAGTTCTTTGTTTATGGTGGAAACAATCTGGGCAACACGAAGTTTACGAGCATTGACGAACTTAAGATTGGTGACGAAGTGGTTATATGCGGTAAACTCAAGAACTTTAACAACGTATATGAGTTCGACTCACGCAACTACATCGTATCGCTGAACGGCAAGACAAGTGGCGAAGAGAAGCCCGACACACCTGACACACCGACAGGAAAGAACCTCCTCACCAATGGTGACTGCGAGAAATGGAACGGAACAGCGCCCGAATACTGGAAGTCGGCAAGCAAGGCTGGTAACGCAACTCTGACACAGAGCACAGACGCTCATTCTGGTTCATACTCTATCTCTGTAGGATTTCACAAAGATCAGAATAAGCGTATTGCATACAAAGAGATTAAGCTTAAGCCCGGAAAATATGTATTTTCATTCTATGCTAAGGCAACAACAGCAGACAAGTCGCAGTGTCGTCCTGGCTACGCTATTGTGAAGGAAGACGGTTCTATAGACCCATCGAGCGGCTACAAGTATGCTACTGGCTACACTGCTCTAAACAACACCACTTGGACATTAGTAAGCAATGAGTTCACTCTCACCGAGACCACAACAATTTGTCTTATAATGATGAACCCCAAGACCTCTAAATATGCTACAGCACAGAACATCCTCTTCGATGATGCTTCGCTCGTAACATCTGATGGTGGTTTTGCAGAATAAAAGAACAAATATTCTTATTACATAGAAAGAGGAACTCGCATGAGTTTCTCTTTCTTGTTTTACATATTCATAGCTTTTGCTTAAAAAAAATAGTAATAGCTAAAACACGACATTATCTTTATATCTTAAACAAATTTCAGATAAAAATTTTGCCATAAAGAAAATTATTTGTAACTTTGCAGCCACAAAGCGCATAGACGTTTTAAGACCTTTATCAAAGGTTGAAAATAAAGATTTTTAACAAACATCCAAATATAAAATTAAAATGAAAAAAGGTATTCATCCCGAAAACTATCGCCCCGTCGTATTCAAGGATATGTCCAACGGCGATATGTTCCTTACAAAGTCTACATGCAAGACTACAGAGACAGTAGAATTTGAAGGCGAAACTTACCCGGTGGTAAAAGTCGAAATCTCAAGCACATCTCACCCGTTCTATACTGGTAAGAGCAAGCTCGTCGATACAGCCGGTCGCGTAGACAAGTTCATGAGCCGTTACGCTAAGGTTCGCAAGTAAGGAAAAGCGAGATTTTACATATAGACCTTTCGAAATAGACTCGTTCTATTTTCAGATAAAACAAATAAAGTGCGTTCAATCGTAGTTGCATATACGAGTTGAACGCACTTTTTTTTGTGCCTATGCTTTACCAATGGATTGGTATGGCAAAAAAAATGTAGTCCTTTTGAAGAGCAAAAGGGCTACATTTGGAATGCAAAAGGACTCCTTTTGGATTATGAGGGTTGAATGTCGGGGGCTCAACACTCGGATTTTGGCATTTACTTGGTCTTTGAGAACGAGTAGGGAGCGTCGCTCTCGGCAGTGCCGCGACTATAGTTTGGCTTTGCCGACATGTTGTAGACGAACTGCGCACCCTGCATCAGGTCGGAGCGCTTGATGTAGTTCTTGGAGTAGGGCTTGCCGTTGAGCGTCAGCGAATTGACGTAGCAGTTGTCGTCGGTGTTGCCATTAGCCTTGATGCTGACTGTGCGACCGTTCTCCAGATGCAGCGTCATCTCGTCGAAATAAGGTGCTCCGAGCACATATTCGCCAGCTCCGGGACATACGGGATAGAAGCCCATAGCCGAGAAGACGTACCATGCCGAAGTCTGACCGTTGTCCTCGTCGCCGCAATAGCCGTCGGGATTGGCGTTGTACATGCGCTGCATGGTCTGACGAATCCAGTACTGCGTCTTCCACGGCTCGCCCGAATAGCCATACAGATAAATCATGTGCTGGACGGGCTGGTTGCCGTGGGCGTAGTTGCCCATATTCATAATCTGCATCTCGCGTATCTCGTGGATAACGCTGCCGTAGTAAGAGTCGTCGAAGAGTGGCGGAACATTGAACACCGAGTCGAGCATGTTGTTGAATGTCTGCTTGCCACCCATCAGTTGGATGAGGCCAGCAGGGTCGTGGAATACTGACCATGTATAGTGCCATGCGTTGCCCTCGGTGAAGGCGTCGCCCCACTTAAGCGGTGAGAACGGACTCTGGAACTTGCCGTTCTTCAGTCTGCCGCGCATCAGTTTGCTCTCGCTGTCGAACACGTTGCGATAGTTGAAGGCACGCTTGCGGAACGGTTCCAGCTCCTTCTTCGACTTGCCCAGCGCCTTGCCGAACTCGTATATGCACCAGTCGTCGTAGGCATATTCAAGCGTACGCGCCACGTTCTCGTTTATCTTCACGTCGTACGGCACATAACCCAACTTGTTGTAATACTCATAACCAAGTCGGCCGGTAGAGCTGACCGTAGGATGTACGGCGTTAGCACCATGCACTACAGCCTGCCACAGAGTCTCGGCGTCGTAGTTCTTGAGTCCGCACAGATAGGCATCAGCCACTATCGAAGCCGAATTATTGCCCACCATGCAGCCACGATGGCCAGGCGAAGCCCATTCAGGCAGAAATCCGCTCTCCTTATATGCATTGACCAGTCCTGCCTGCATCTTCTCGTTCATCGACGGATACATCACGTTGAGCAGAGGGAAGAGGCAGCGGAAGGTGTCCCAGAAGCCCGTGTCGGTGAACATATATCCCGGCAATACCTCGCCGTTGTACGGACTGTAGTGTACGATTTCGCCCTTGGCGTTCTTCTCGTAGAACGAGCGTGGGAAGAGTACCGAACGATACAGGCACGAATAGAACGTGCGCAGATGGTCTATGTCGTCCGACTTCACCTCGATACGACCCAGAATGTCGTTCCATGTCTTGCGTCCACGTGCCTTGACTTCGTCGAACGAGTCAGAGCCAAGCTCCTTCAGGTTCTCAATAGCCTGCTCTTCAGAGATGAACGACGACGCAATGCGCACGTTCACCTGCTCGCCACGGCTGGTCTTGAAGCCCACGATGCCGCCTGCATGGTTGCATTCGGCCTTGACGTCAGCCGTATTGATATGTCCGTCGGCAACAGCGGCGGTATAGGTGAAGTCCTTGTCAAACTTCATTACGAAATAGTTCTTGAAGTTCTGAGGTACGCCACCCGAATTCTTTGTAGTATATCCTACGATCATGCGCTCCTTCGGCATTATCTTGACATACGAACCCTTGTCGAAAGCGTCAACTACTACATAGCTCTTGCTGTCGGGGAAGGTGATGCGCATTATGGCTGCACGCTCTGTCGGAGCAAGCTCGGTCACCACGTCGTAGTCTGCCAGATAGGCACGATAATAATAAGGTGTAGCCACCTCGGCTTTGTGCGAGAACCACGAAGCACGCTTTTCCTCGTCGAATACGGGAGCTTCGCCCGTCTCAGGCATGATAGTGAACTGGCCGTAGTCGTTAATCCATGGACTGGGCTGATGAGTCTGCTTGAATCCGCGCAGCTTGTCTGCAGTATAGGTGTATGTCCATCCGTCGCCCATCTTTCCTGTTTGCGGAGTCCAGAAGTTCATGCCCCACGGCATACAAACGGCAGGATATGTGTTACCTGTAGAAATAGCATACGACGACTGTGTTCCAACAAGCGTACTCACATAGTCTACTGGTTCGTAATGGCGGCCCATTGCGGTGACGCACAACGCCAGCGCAATAAGCATAGAAAATAGATGTTTTTTGTTCATTATGGTTTATTTATTGTTTGTTTTAGTCGTTTATGATGCAAAGTTAGGAATTTTTTCCGAAACAATAGATATAAAGGTAGTCCTTTAAGGCAATAAATAAGCCTTTTAAGAGTTAATAGTATATATAAAACAACCGACAATGCGCAAATACATTCTTACATTATTTATATATATATCTACCGTGTTTCACGCCTTCGGCTTGGCTGTTGGCACATGGCAGGTGTATCCCAGCTACGCCAATCTGACTGATATTTCGCCCGCTGGCGATGTGTGCTTCGCACTCGCTTCGGGCAGTCTGTTCGCATACAACAACACAACTGCCGAGACTACCGTATTCAACAAGACCACCGGACTTGCCGGAATTGACATAAGCCATATAGCATGGTCGCAGCAGGTAAAACGTCTTGTAGTGGCATACGGCGACGGCAACATCGACCTTGTGTCTGCATCGGGCGACGTAACCAACGTGCCCGGACTCTATCTGTCTGCAACTGTCAGCGAAAAGGCCATCAATCATATCTACATCGACCGTCAGTTCGCCTACATGTCGATTGGGGTGGGGGTGATGAAGCTTGATGCCAAGAAGGGCGTCATTGCCGATACATACCAGTTGGGCTTCGCCGTTGACCACTCGTACATCAAGGACGGCTATCTGTATGCTGTGTCCAAGGCGCAAGGAACGTGGCGCGGACTGCTCACCGACAACCTTCTCGACAAGAACCGATGGCAGCGTGTGGGCGAATACACAGCCCTCGCAGACAACCGTCTGAACGTGCGCGATGCCTCAACCGGACTCTGGTGGACACGCAACGATGCCGGACTATTGGCATGCTATACCCTCGCCGCTGACGGCACACGCACATACAAGACCGAGGGCGTGCTGCCCGAAGGTCCCGCCTCCAACCATTTCTACCGTCTGTATATGCACGGGGGGAAGCTGTATAGTGTAGGGGGATTCTGGGCACAAGAGAACAATGCAGGCTATCCGGGTGAAGTTCATGTATGGAATGGTCAGAATTGGAGCGAGTTTGAGCAGCCCACATCTCAAATGATAGGTCATGACTACATCGATTTGCTTTGTATGGACTTCGATCCGAAGAAGGAAGGACATGTGATGGTGGGAGCTAAAGGTGGCATTTACGAGTTCCAGGACGGGAAATTCGTAAAGCATTACGGACGTCAGAACAGTGTATTGGAATCAGGAGTGAATTCGGATAACTATACTATAGTTTCAACCCTGAAATACACCGACAATGGTGATTTATGGGTTTTGAACAGTATGGTAGACAATCCGATATGGAAGATAGAACATGGGAGTGGTAATTGGGTGAATTATCCACATCCGGAAATGAGCACTCCTGCAAAATACAATCTTGTGAGTTTGTTGCAGAGCCGTAATAATAAGAACATAATGTGGTTTGCCAATAATTATTATATGGAAAACCGCTTGTATGCATACGATTGTGTCAATGATAAACTCGTTAGTTTTGGTCCTGGCTTTACGAATGAAGACGATGCCGTAATCACACCGATAGGGGTGTATTCATTGGCTGAGGATATGGAAGGTAATGTGTGGATTGCTTCAATCAATGGTCCTTTTTATATTTCATCTACAGATGCACTTGCAGGAAATGACTTATTCGTTCAGCATAAGGTGCCACGCAATGATGGTACAAACCTTGCCGACTATCTGCTTTCTGACGTCAAAACGAGATGTATCGCTGTGGATGGGGCAAACCGTAAATGGATGGGAACAAATAATGGCGTGTTTCTGATAAGTAATGATTGTAATACACTCATTCAGCATTTCACTACTGAAAATTCACCTTTACTGTCGAATACAGTGTATGATATATGTGTGGATGATAATTCAAACATGGTATATTTTGCTACAGAAAGAGGGTTGTGCTCGTATGCAAGTGACGCAACACAGCCATCTGAGGAAATGACAAAGGACAATGTATATGCCTACCCAAATCCCGTGACACCTGAATATACGGGCAAAATCACTATTGTAGGATTGAGTTTCAATGCCGATGTGAAGATTGTGACAAGCAATGGTGCACTTGTAAATCAGGGACGAAGCACTGGCGGTTCGTACCAATGGGATGGTCGCGACCTTAAGGGGAAGCGTGTGGCAAGTGGAGTATATATGGTTCAAGCAGCTACTGAAACTGGCGATAAAGGTGTTGTTTGTAGGATTGCTGTTGTGAACTGATTGTTGTGAACCGATAATCGTGTGCTGACAGATGCAATTCTGCTACGTTAAAATCATGATTATTGTTTATAATGTTGCGTATGCTCCTAACTTATATAGTCGGAGTAGAAACAATTTGGGATGTCGTCCGGTTAGGATTCGATGTTCAAAATTCCCGAAAATAAGATGAAACCATTTGACCAGACTTAGCAGATGTAGCCTCTTGAGGCTTTCTGTCGTTCGGAGTAGAGGCGAATAGCCATATAATTCACTGTTAAGGCAATGAAGTGTGTGCAATGCCTCGTCAAGTTTTGCCAAATAGCGGTCATTGTCTTCAAACGAAGTATAGGCTACTGGATTGTCAATGTGCAATACTTTGACGCCGGCATGTTCAAGGTCTCTGCCGAGCATAACGTCTTCATAGCCATAGCCGATGATGCGTTCGTCGTAAGGTGTGTGCTGCAATACGGAGCGACGGAGCATGATATTGGTTGTGCGGAACGACTGATAGGGGTGCTGTTGGCGCATTGCTACAGAGTGATGGCGTTCTGCGTGTTTCTCATAACGAAAGCGCAGGTTTCCACGGTAAAGCTTCTTGGCGTTTTCGCCACCATCCACTACAACGCCACCGCATACTGCACCGCAGTCATCTACGCCAGCATGGACATATCGACTGATGAAATCAGAGTTGGCAGGGCGCAATCGAGCGTCAATCATAAGACACCACTCGTATCTGCCCTGACGTAGCATTGCATTGCGCATGGATGCACGGCAAGGGTGATGCGGAGCTGAAACATAATTACAACCAGGCAGTAAGGCAAGCCTATGATTGGCATCAATGCAACGAGCATCGGTGCTACCATCGTCAAAGACAATGATTTCATAATCAAGACCTATGACATTCCGGGCTTCTGCGACAAGTGCTTGCACCAGTGATGAAGCATCGTCGTTGTATACCGGGATAAGAATTGTTAGCTTGTCTATCATCTTCATTTTATTGGTTGTACATATATTAAATAACGCCATAAATGAAAGATATATTGCAAATGTAAAGAAAATAATTATATGATACCTAAGATAATACATTATTGCTGGCTGAGCAATGACCCCATACCTGCCAAACTAAAGAAGTGTATGGACTCATGGAAGAAACAACTTCCTGATTACGAGTTTATGCTGTGGAACTTTGACCGTTTTGCCAAGGACCGTTCGGTATGGGTTTCGCAGGCGTTCGACAGCCGTAAGTATGCATTTGCTGCTGATTACATACGTCTTTATGCCCTGTATAATTACGGTGGCATTTATCTTGATATGGATGTTGAGGTGGTTCGTCCGTTCGATTCTTTGCTCTGTCTGAATACAATGCTGTGCTGGCAGAAGGGGTGCGACGGACTGGAAGTGGCTACATTTGGAGCTGAGAAAGGAAGCAGGTGGGTAAAGGAGTGTATTGACTATTATCAGAATCGTGAATTTATACTTCCCGATGGAACTTGCTCAGTAAAGCCATTGCCCAATATTGTAGAGGACATATTACGACAGAAAGGCTATAAATTGGTTGATTGCAGGCAGATAGCCGATGCTAAGAATATAGAAAAACAGTATGCTGAGCGTAACGACAGTTATGTCTTACCAATACTTACAGACAACTTTTTCAGTCCGCGTTCGTATGATGACGCTACGACATGCGTCACAGACGACACATATTCTATACACCATTTTGCCGGAACATGGCTTCCATGGTATAGTAGGATGAAACGAGCTGTATACAATTCGCTGGGACTTAAAAACCAAAGTCCATTGAAAATGCTTAAGGATTACTTTGGCAAGTGACTCATTAGCAGTCTGCAATCAACAAACGCGCCATCTTATACAACACCATAAACGTATTGCCGAATTCAGAATCTCGAAATAGTCCAAGAGTACTTTGACTGGTTTGTTGAACTGTTCCGATAAAAAATGCTATGGCAAATATCTTTAACCGAGTTGGTGGAACTATGCGGTTCATTGCTGTCAAGAAACTTTCTGCCAAATTGCGATACCACCTCGGCAGCAGCTTCGTACACGATTCTGTATCCAGACAGAAGAAAACTATATATGCAGATATGGATGCATATATACAAGTACGGGTGTAATCAATCGAAAGAACTGTAAACATCGGTATTTGACACAACATCAAGAATGACAGTAGTGCAAAATAGTTGGTACGTTCTTGTGGTGAAACGTATGAACGTGTATATTGCGATGTAGCGTTGGCTCCATAATAAAGCGTAACCAATATACTGCCGATGCTGCCGATAATCGTAGGCAAATGGTTGAGTATTGCAAAGAAGTTGTAATGCAGATGCATGCGCATTACACTAAAACTGTCGAAGGTGAAAAACTCGATGACGTTGTGATAGTCGGCATAAGGTTTTATGCTTTGCATTATGGCGGCATACACTTCGGCATTGCCCGAATACTTCAGACATAGCAGGAAGGCTGCAAACGAAGGGAGCCAACAAAGCAATGACCTGGTTATTTTGTTAGTTTTCAAGAATGTCAATAGCGCAACTATCGGCAGACCGTAGAATGCATAAGGTTCATGCAGCAATATAGCGATGACGGTAAGAGCATTGGCAAGCACCAGCCAAAGCCGAAAATCCACTTTCGTCCACGACTTTACAATTATAAGCAGAATACACAGTTCGATGAAATCACGACGGAAAAAGCTTAATCCGAATATTCCTACTCCGCCAATCAAGAACGACACACATAATAATCCTAATGAATAGCCCCGGCGCTTGAATCCGTTTACCATGAACATTACTATCGCCAGATAGGCGACAAGGCATACCAGCAATGCTGTATGCAGCGGATTGAAACCTAATCCGTGTAGCCGATACAGCATTTCGCCCATTAAACCACGGCGTACAAAACCACCTTGATAGTTGATGAAGACATCAGCAAAGCTGTAATACTGAAAATTGTACACATAATTATATATTGCTGCAATAAACAATATTACGGCATAAAAAAGAGACCAGCAATTGAAGAACTTAATACTCTTTATTATATTCAGCACTTTGTCTTTCATACGTAAATGATTGTATATGTTATAACGAGCGGTACATCTTTTCGTACTGCTCTGCCACACAGCGGTAGTCGTGGTATTTTCTTGTGAATTCAATACTCTGGATCGACATCTGCTGAAGCTTTCCTTCGGTGAAGAAGGCACGTTCAATCATTGCTTCGTTCTCGCTGTCGCTGATGTCGGGGCGTACATTTATTATTGGGCGCAGTTGAGGTTCGCCTATAAATTCATAGTATTCGTCTTCGCCTCCGCCGATAACTACTGTGCCTCTGGCCATTGCTGCGAGCGAGTTCATAGAGGGAGTGTAGCTGTATAGCTGGTCGACGAGCACGTCTGCCTCGTCGAGCATGTGCATATATTCATCATAAGGCACGCCCTCGACATACTTAATCTCTATTTTGTCTGGGTGGCGTAGGGCTACAGACTCTACGAAAGAGGCTATGCGCTTGGCACCCTTCAGGTAGTCGCGCTTGGGCTGTATGCCTACAAGTACTTTTATAGTGCGCCCATGTCCTTTAATGTTTGCGCTTGACTCATGTGGAATCTCCATCGGTAGCGGAATGTAATGCAGCCGTTTGGCAAACCGTGGCATATTGTAATAGAGCCAATACTCGTACAGGCAAGCCACAAGAGCGTCCGAATTGTATGCCACATCGTGCCAACAGCGTATGAATTGCGGGCGTGTGTGCTCGAATATACGTTGTCGGTTGGCTTCCATATTCTGTGGCTTATTGTTCCAATATGTATCGGAATAGGCTGGAACTCCTGCCGCTTGTCGCTCAAACAGAAACGGGTCGTCGGCGAAACATCCCTTCACTATGCGCTTGTTTGTAAGTTTCAGAAACCAGAACAATATCCGGTTCCACCCACCCAACAATGGTACGAAAGTGTAGTTATGGAGCTGAACGATGTCGTTGCCGCACACTTTCGGAAGATTGGAGAATATGTTCCACAGCACTCGCAGACCGCTCAATTTGCCCCAACGCATATTGCGGCGCAGGTCAATATCGCGTGGTGAGTCGTGCCAATCGTTGCCGTCGGACATCAGCGTGACTTTATGGCCACGTTCTGTGAGTCCTTTCTTGAGCGTGTTGTGCAACATGCTCGACTCGCCCACCAACAGTATCTTCATATCCTTATATATTTGTTTTCGTCAATGTATTCGTGTGGGCGCATTCCGAGTGCCACAACAGTATGTACAGCCATTTGTTCGAGACAGTATTTCAGCGTCAGCCATTTCCTTTCCTTTACGTCACGCCACGGGCTCATGGCACGATAGCGTTCAAATTCACGCTTCATCGGATTACGGCAGTTGCTGAACCATGGTTTGGGCAGCCCCGTGTAGTGTATGATGGCTGGATGCTGCTGACCGTAAAGCATCTGATTGTCAAACTCCCAAGATACAACCGAATGGCGTATGTCAAACCAATACTCGTTGAGCATGTTGTATCTCAACGGAAGAGTAATCTTTGACTCACGAAAAACGTAGTTCAGAATGTCCTGGTCGTGGCAATATAGAGAGTCGGGGCGTGTCGAAGCGTATTGGCAGAAGGCATCAGCCACATTGTTGGCACGCCAATAATCCAGGTTGATGAGCAGTACTCCGGCGTTGAAGTAGCCCAACGGCTGCGGATAATGCAGCCGGTTGTAATGCTCAATCTTGTTGTTATAGCTGTCGGGCACGGCGGCTATTGCCTTGTCGTGCATGTCGGTAGACCACAATTCGTTGAGGCTGTCCGTGACGATTATGTCGCCGTCGAGATACAATACACGGTTGATATCGTCAGGCAACAGCTCGCTCAGAAAGAGACGGTAGTATGTAGCATACGACGTGCCTACATGAGTGTTCTGCCCGTCACGGCCTATAGGAAAGACGCTGAGAAGACTCTCGTCAACAAGATAGAACTTTATCTTCTGTCCGTAATCGTATGCTATGCGTTCAATCAGCATGATGCTGTTGCTGTCGATGCCGTTGTGCAGCACATGCACACGTATGTCTGCCTCGCGGTTGTTCTCGAACAGCGAGGTTAGCATTATTCCGGTCTGCATGACGTAGCAGCAGTCGGTAGAGCATACGATATCCATACTTATTGCCATATACATTATTATATAATCATAACGCACATTGCTTGTTAATATTGTGTTGTCCGGCTTTACAAAGTCAGGCGTATGCCGTACGGACGGTTAGCATATTAATATTTTTGTAAAGTAAATATTACAAAATCAGAATGTAATGAAACAGTAAGGTAAAGGAAACATAAAAAAACGTTTCGATGCTTTGTCGTGACAAATTAAAATGCTAACTTTGCAGATGTAAAAAGATTACACGTTTTTTTTAAAACAAATAAACAATTATGGTAAACTACAAAGAATTGGGCTTGGTGAACACACGTGATATGTTCGCAAGAGCCATCAAGGGTGGTTATGCAATCCCTGCATTCAACTTCAACAACCTCGAGCAGCTTCAGGCTATTATCAAGGCTTCTTCAGAGCTGAAGTCGCCGGTTATCCTCCAGGTGTCTAAGGGTGCACGCAACTATGCTAACGAGACTCTTCTCCGCTACATGGCTGAGGGTGCTGTAGAGTACGCTAAGGAGCTTGGCTGCAAGCATCCTGAGATCGTTCTTCACCT
>JAIJMN010000291.1:0-2398 GCA_022735715.1 Prevotella sp. | reverse complement strand
AAGGACGGCATGCCGCAGATGGTTCCCGAGGACTGTCTGCCTCTCGAACTGCCCGAAATCGAAACATACAAGCCTACCGAAACTGGCGAACCTCCATTGGGACGTGCCAAGATGTGGGCATGGGACGTAGAGAAGAAGCAGGTTGTAGACAAGGCTTTGGTAGACAACAAGACCGTGTTCCCGCTCGAACTCAACACCATGCCGGGCTTCGCCGGATCGTCTGCCTACTATCTGCGTTATATGGATCCGCACGACGACAAGTGCCTCGTAAGCAAGGAAGCAGACGAGTACTGGCAGAATGTCGACCTCTATGTAGGCGGATGCGAGCACGCTACGGGTCACCTCATCTACTCTCGTTTCTGGAACAAGTTTCTCTTCGACCTCGGCGTGAGCTGCAAGGAAGAGCCGTTCCAGAAGCTTGTCAACCAGGGAATGATTCAGGGACGAAGCAACTTCGTATATCGTATCAACTCCGACGACCACTCTAAGGCTCCCGTCTTTGTAAGTGCCGGATTGAAGAAGGATTATGATGTGACCCCGATACACGTCGACGTAAACATCGTATCAGCCGACGTGCTCGACATTGATGCCTTCAAGGCATGGCGTCCGGAGTATGCCGATGCCGAGTTCATACTCGAAGACGGCAAGTACATCTGCGGATGGGCAGTTGAGAAGATGTCGAAGTCGATGTTCAACGTTGTCAATCCCGACATGATTGTAGAGAAATACGGAGCCGACACATTGCGTCTGTACGAGATGTTCTTGGGTCCGGTAGAGGCAAGCAAGCCTTGGGACACCAACGGAATTGACGGATGCTTCCGCTTCCTCAAGAAGTTCTGGAATCTCTACTATGAGAATCGTACCGACAACTTCCTCCCTTCAGCCGACGCAGAGGCATCAGCCGACAGCATGAAGACACTGCACAAGCTCATCAAGAAGGTGACCGACGATATAGAGAACTTCTCTTACAACACTTCAATCTCGGCGTTCATGATAGCCGTAAGCGAGTTTGCACAGCAGAAATGCCGCAACAAGCAGGTGCTCGAACAGCTCGTTGTGCTCATTGCACCGTTTGCTCCGCACATTGCCGAAGAGCTTTGGCACGTGCTCGGCAACGAAACAACCGTATGCGATGCGCAGTGGCCTAAGTTCGAAGCCAAGTATATTGTAGAGAGCGAAGTACAGCTCACCATATCATTCAACGGCAAGGCACGCTTCCAGAAGAAGTTCCCTGCCGATGCCACCAACGATGCAATACAGCAGGCAGTGCTCGCCGACGAGCAGAGCCAGAAGTATCTCGATGGCAAGACAGTGGTCAAGGTGATCGTTGTGCCTAAGAAGATTGTGAATGTCGTTGTGAAGTAATACGGCGGCGACATTCTATATAACTTATATACAGCAAAGGAAGTTGCCGACTTAAGTCGACGACTTCTTTTGCTTAAAATCAAATGAAAATAACGCTTTAACTATAAAATCCTATGACAATCGACCGCAAAATTATCTGGCAAGAAACGAAGGATTATTTCAATATCACACTTGGTCTGATGCTCTACACCTTCGGATTCACCGTTTTTCTGTTGCCCTATGAGATTGTGACCGGAGGTATTGCAGGTATAGGAGCCATTATATTCTATGCCACAAAGTTTCCCGTTCAGTGGACATTCTTCATCATTAACGCCATACTTATCATAGCCGCGCTGAAGGAGCTTGGACTGAAATTCCTTGCCAAGACCATCTATGCCACCATTGTACTTACCGTATTGCTCGACCTCGCACAGAAGATTGTGGAGCAGCCCGACGGCACCTTCTACAAGCTGATGGGTGAGGGCAACGACTTCATGTCGCTCATTATAGGATGTATGCTCACCGGAACGGCGCTGGCTGTAGTGTTCCTCAATAACGGCAGTACGGGCGGAACCGACATCATAGCAGCCGTTGTCAACAAGTATTACAACGTTTCGCTCGGCAAGGGACTCATCATGGTAGACCTCGTAATCATCGGTAGCTGTCTTGCCATCGACTCCTTCGGCGAGTTCCCGCAGCGTTGCCAGATGGTAGTGTTCGGCTTGTGTACGATGGTGATAGAGTGTACCATGCTCGACTATGTGATGAACGTGCAGCGCCAGTCGGTGCAGTTCATGATATTCTCGAAGGAATACAAGAAGATAGCCGAAGCCATAACACGCAAGACTGACCATACACTCACCATTCTCGACGGTCACGGCTGGTACACAGGCAAGGAGATGAAGGTGATATGTCTGCTTGCCAAGAAGCGCGAATCTGTGCTCATCTTCCGACTGATAAAGATGATCGACCCGCGTGCCTTTGTCAGTCAGAGTAGCGTCATCGGCGTGTATGGCGAGGGATTCGACCAGATTAAGGTGAAGGTGAAGAAGGG
>JAIJMN010000290.1:0-2403 GCA_022735715.1 Prevotella sp. | reverse complement strand
TTGTGAAGGAACCTAACGTGGCTTTCAATCCTGTCGACGGAACTTCGTTCTCCGATGCCACACTCTCGGTTACTGCTACAGCCTTCAACGCTACTTCTGCCTGGATTCAGGTAGATGGTGGCGACAAGAAGACATTTACCACTACAACTACCTTAAATGTAGGTGCCGACGTAGACTATGGCAAGGACATTACTATCACCTGGAGCGCTACCGGCAAGGACGAGAACAATGCTGAGATTACAAAGACAGGCTCTGTTACATACAAGAAGGTTAAGGCTTACGAGCCTGTTCTGGAAAGTGCCGACGAGGTGTCTTGCTTCCTTGAGACTGCCGAGACAGGCATCAAGATATGGATATGGGACGACAAAGACGCAAGCAAGAAGTTCAACATCGCCAAATGGCCTGGTGACGCAATGGAGCTGGTAGGCAAGAGTGCCGACGGCAAGAGCGTGTACAAGTGGACTTATTCGGGCAATACAACCGGTCAGCCTTCCAAAGTCATCTTTACACATGGTGGCAACAAGTTTGCTGACGCAAGCAACGCAAACGACAAGAGTGTAGCATTCAAGAACCATGGCTACTATGTTGAGGGCGTTTACACCAAGGAGATTACAAAGGTAAACAATGGCGACATAGTACTGCCCGGTACTGACAAGTACGTATATTTCGACAACACCAGCAACTGGGAGAATGTTTATTGCTACTTCTACAACGGCAAGACATCGTCGACAACATGGCCTGGCGTGAAGATGACTTACGACGCAAGCGCTTCGCACAACGGCAAGACAGGATGGTATAAGGTAGAGATTCCGGCTGGCTACACCAACGCCAAATTCTTCGTCAACGACGGAACACCAGGCACAGCTATAGACGCAACCAACGCTTCTACCACAAAGGTTGTGAACAAGGGTAAGTAAGGAGTGATACTATAGCTTAGCATTATAAGAACTAACAGCAGGAGGCTACGGCGAGAACGCCATAGCCTCCTGTCTTTTTAAGTCACGGATTATCATGAATCATTCACGAATTGCTGCCTGCTTTCACCCATACTTTGTGACTTCCTCTTCCTTTTGTTTCCAAGGTAGCTTCTTCGCCTTGCGTCAGCTTCTTCAATTCCACCGAGGCTGCGGTACGGCTCATATTGTTCAGGTTGGCATACTCTTGCAGGGTGATGAATCCGCGCTTGTCAATCCATTCCACGGTTCGCCCAATACGCTCTTCAAGAGTGTACTTGTTCTTACGCAAACGGCTCACTCCACCCATGTCGCGCTCCAGAACCGTTTTGCGTTTCAGAAGCTTTATAAGTTCGGGCGACGACTTGTAGTTGACATCCTTCACCGTTACTTTGCGATAAAGCATTTTGTCATCGTCGCCGTTCATCTCCACAGGCTTGTTGTCGTCGAAGTCGAGCGAGAGCGAGAAGGTGCCTATGTCGTCAAGCTTTACGGTGTAGCCCATAGCAAGCATCTCTCCGAGACAAGTCCCTATGTCAGCTATCACGGCTGACACAATGCTTTCAGGGACAGCACGGTTGTAGGAATGCAGTTTCTCGACAAACTCCTTTGTGTCCAACTGACGGTTGGTCACCAACTTCGGGAACACTCGCTTCTCGCCTATACCATTGAGGTTCGACATTTCTTGTAGTTTGTACTTTGCCATTTGTTCGTTTTTTATTAAGTTAATTGTTTCTTTAATACGTATTAAGTTTCCGTTCCGTGTCACGGAATGTACATTCAATGTCACGGAATGGCCGTTCAACGACACGGAACGTACGTTCAGTGACACGGAACGGAGTTTTCATAGGCAAAGATACACAATTTCTTGGGTATATTCCAAATTTTCAAGTAGTATTCGAATTTGAAAAGATTGGCATTTCCAAGTTTTAATATATTATAAATGGCTGATTTCTTTTTGTATTGTCTCCGATTTCCACTAACTTTGCACTCTATTATACACAATATTATATATAAAGATATGGATTTGATACTGAAATATTTCCCCAACCTGTCTGACTTGCAACGCACACAGTTTGCCAAGCTCAAGGAGCTGTACGAGGACTGGAACAGCAAGATAAACGTAATCTCGCGCAAGGACATGGACAACTTCTACGAGCACCATGTGCTGCACTCGCTTGCCATAGCTCACGAGATAAAGTTTCGCGACGGCTCGCGCATTCTCGACCTTGGCACAGGCGGAGGCTTCCCCGGCATTCCCTTGGCCATAATGTTTCCCGAGTGCCAGTTTAAGATGATTGACCGCACAGGCAAGAAGATCCGCGTGGTCAACGAAGTGGCACAGGCCATCGGACTGAAGAACGTGGTGGCTGAGCAGCTCTCGGGCGAAGAGGAGAAGGCACAGTACGACTTCGTGGTGAGCCGTGCCGTGATGCAGTTGCCCGACCTG
>JAIJMN010000036.1:0-16584 GCA_022735715.1 Prevotella sp. | reverse complement strand
CGTATATATATAATAAGGTATAATTAGTCGGTGAGGCACATGTCGAGCGCATCGCAAATGGCCTTCTTGTCCATCTTCTGTCCTATGAACACCAGTTTCTGCATGCGGTCGCCATACTTCTCGTCCCAGTCGCGTCGTAATCCCTCTTCGCGCTCAAGCAGTGGGAGCAGTTCGTCCTCGGGCATTGTGGCATACCACTGTCCCGCATTCTTCAGTCCCATTTGTCGTCCTGCCTGCTCAAATATGTAGCACATGTCAGGTTCGTTCTTAAACCAGCACAAACCCTTGCAGCGTATTACGCTCTTGGGCCACAGCTTGCATACGAAGTTGTCGAAGAAGTTCATGTCCATCGGTCGGCGGGCGTAATAAACGAATGTGCCGATGCCGTATTCCTCTACCTCACCGCCCTCATGCTCGTGGCAGTGATGACAATGGCAGTGCTCGTGATCATGGTCGTGATGATGATGTTCGTGCTCGTGTTCATGATCATGGTGCTCGTGTTCGTCGTCATGATGATGATGTTCGTGGTCGTGCTCGTCGTCATCATCGTCGTCGTCGATGTGCTCGTCGCCGTGATGGTGCTCTATCTCGTCAATCCATGCAGCCGATGTAGCCACTTCATCAAAGTTGAAGCGATGTGTGTTGAGCAGCAAGTCGAGGTCCACATTGCCGTAATCGCACGGTATAATCTCCGCCTTGGGCTGCAATGCACGTACTATCTCTACAAGATGGGCGTACTCTTCGGGCGAAATCTCCGATGCCTTGTTGAGCAATATGGTGTTGCAGAACTCAATCTGCTGTATTACGAGGTTCTCAAGATCGTCTTCGTCGAGGTTCTGCTTCTGCAGATTGTCGCCGCCACCGAACTCATCCTTCATACGCAGAGCGTCCACTACGGTTACTATGCTGTCAAGACGTGGCACACCGTTTTTGATGTATTTCGGCCCTAATGTAGGTATTGAGCAGATGGTTTGGGCTATTGGGGCAGGCTCGCATATTCCGCTTGCTTCGATAACGATGTAGTCGAAACGTTGTTCGGCAACAATGTCGTTGAGCTGTTCTACCAGGTCCATTTTCAGTGTACAGCATATGCAACCGTTCTGCAGAGCCACCAGGCTGTCGTCTTTCTTATTGACAACGCCGCCTTGCTGTATAAGGTCGGCGTCAATGTTCACCTCGCCAATGTCGTTGACGATAACTGCAAACTTGATTCCCTTCTCGTTTGCGAGGATACGGTTTACCAATGTTGTCTTTCCACTGCCCAGATAACCGGTGAGCAGCAATACAGGTACATCCTTCATTATTTGTCGTTTATTATTGGTTATTTATCATTTGTTGGGGCTTACAGGGGACAAAATTACTAAAAACTTTAATACGATGACTATCTGAAGGCTCTAAATCTGCTGCTCGAATACATATATTCTGCTGTCATGTCACGTATCTATTGTCTGTCAGACGTGTTTTTTGAGCCTGTTTTCTGCCAATTATGGCAAAACTATTGCCATAATGTTGCAAATTTACGACAAACGTTGACGCATATCAATAAATATAAGACAAGCAATAAAATAATCGTAAAAACGCTTGTGTGCGTACACAAAAGGTATTAACTTTGCACATGTAAAAACGAAAGGGCTGCAAAAAGGCCCAAGATCAATAGGCGTTAAGCCTATATATAGGTAAAAGGATTAGGATAACAAATTTAAAGAAAGGATTAGTATTATGATGATTTTTGGATTTATTTTTGCAATTTGCTGCGCAGCCGTAGTTGAGGCAGTAGTTGTAAACAACAAGATGAACGCCATGAAGTAACTCTCTTGCAGAGTTGCACATGAAGAACATCAAGACACAGACTAAAGAAGAACACGAGAGAAGGATAACACAGTGATTAACAATAATAAATAGAGAAAGGATAACACAATTATGATGATAATAGGTTTGATGGTATTGGCATGCGTTGTTTCAGTTGCACAGGCATTTGTAGTTAACAACAACATGTACCTTACAAAGTAATTTGCTGCTTTTACAAGTACAAATTTTCAATTCATATATATTTACGCGAAAGCGGTTGCACGAAGTCCCGAATGGGGCTGCATGCAACCGCTTTTCTTTTAAACAACAAGAACAACGTTGCATCGCTTTCATTTATATGAATGATGCTGTTTGTGTTGTTCTGTTGTTGTTGGATGTTGTTTGGTATCGTTTTCTTGATACAATACCAATTATTTTATTGGTACAATATCAATTAGTCTTGATAGTACACTCTCTTGACACGGTTGCTGATACCTGTCAGAACCTCGTATGGGATTGTGTCAATAGTGTCTGACAATACAGTCACGGGCAGTTCCTCACCGAATATTATAACCTGGTCGCCCTCCTTGCAGTCAATGTCCGTCACGTCAATCATGGCTACGTCCATGCAGATGTTGCCCACATATTCAGCCTTCTTGCCGTTAACGAGACAGTAGCAGTGGCGGTTGCCGAGATGACGGTTGAGTCCGTCGGCATAGCCGATAGGTATTGCTGCGATGCGCGAGTCGCGTGTCAGCGTTCCTCGACGGCTGTATCCTATGGTTTCGTTGGCAGGAATGTCGTGTATCTGCAATATCGTTGTCTTCAGCGTGGTCACGTTGTTGATCATCGAATTGTCGCGTGAGTCGTAGCCGTAGAGTCCAAGTCCGAGGCGGCACATGTCAAGCTGGCGTTCGGGGAAGTGTTCTATGCCTGCCGAATTGTCAATGTGGCGCAGTATCTTGTGTGGGAATGAGGCACAAAGCTGCTTGCTGCCTATTTCGAACAGTTCAAACTGATGGGCTGAGAATTCGTCGAACGAGTCGCTGTCGCTGCCTACGAAGTGCGAGAATACAGAACGTGGAATTATAGCCGACTGATGTTGCAGACGGTCGATGAGCTCAGGCATATCCTTCAATGGGTCAAAACCGAGGCGATGCATGCCAGTATCGAGCTTGATATGTACCGGGAAGTTGCTGATACCGTTCTTCTGTGCCTCGCGCACAAGAGCATCGAGCAGGCGGAACGAATATACCTCAGGTTCCAGGTCGTAGTCGAACATGGTCTTGAAAGCCGACATTTCGGGGTTCATAATCATTATGTTCGATGTGATGCCGTTCTTGCGCAGCGTCACACCTTCATCGGCTACAGCCACAGCCAGATAGTCTACGCGGTGGTCTTGCAGAGTCTTGGCTATCTCCACGGCACCTGCTCCGTAGGCATCGGCCTTTATCATGCACACGAGTTTGGTCTCGGACTTCATGAACGAGCGGTAGAAGTTGAGGTTCTTTACAACGTTCGAGAGGTTCACTTCGAGTATCGTCTCGTGCACTTTCTGTACGAGCAGTTCGGTGATATTGTCGAATCCGAAGCGTCGTGCGCCCTTGATTAGTATCACTTCGTCGCGCAATGTCTCAAACACAGTGCTGTGAATGAACGACGTAACGTCATGGAAGAAGAATTTCTCGGGCACCTTTATCATATCGGCATGGTCCATAATCTGCGGTCCGATACCTATAATCTTGTTCACGCCACGCTGTACGCAGAGTTTTGACACTTCCTTGTAGAGCTGTTCAAGCGGTTCGCCCGTTTGGTAGATGTCGCTCAGGATGAGTGTGCGCTTGCGTCCCTTGTGGTCAGGACGGCGGTTCATGAAGTCGAGAGCAATGTCGAGCGAGTTGATGTCAGAGTTGTACGAGTCGTTGATGAGTGTGCATCCGTGTTGTCCTTCCTTCACTTCCAGACGCATTGCTACCGGTTCCAGATTCTTCATGCGCTCGGCCAGAAGCTCGCGCGAGAGTCCGAGGTGCAGTGCAACGACAGCTGTTGTTACAGAGTTGCGCACAGAAGCATCGTCTATGAAAGGCAAATCGTATTCGCTCTCTTCACCATTATATATATAATGTATAGTTGATGTGAAGTCCTTCTTCTCCACTTTCTTTACGAACAGGGCAGCCTTAGGGTCCCTCATCGACCATGCGAGGTTCTCGCCACGATAGTCAAAGCTCTTCACAACATTGTCTACAAGTGTGTCGTCCTTGCAATATACAATGGTCTTGGCATCGTGGAAGAGCAGTATTTTCTCACGACACTTCTCCTCAAGTGATGAGAAGTTCTTCTGATGGGCGTCGCCAATGAAGGTCAATACGGCTATCTCAGGCTGTATGATGTCGCGCAGTGCGAGCATCTCACCGGGTTCGCTGATGCCGGCTTCGAACACTCCCACCTGGCTCTGTTCGTTCAGAAGCCATACCGAGAGAGGCACGCCAATCTGCGAATTGTAGCTGCGTGGCGAGCGAGTCACATTGAGTTCGGGCGAGAGGAGTTGGTATAGCCACTCCTTTACAATGGTCTTTCCGTTAGAACCGGTGATGCCTACGATAGGAATGTTGTATTCGTCGCGGTGGCGTTCGGCAAGGCGTTGCAGTGCAACAAGCGAGTTCTCTACACGCAGGAAGTTGGCGTCGGCATAGGTTGTGGCATAGTCCAATGGGACATGTTCCACAACGAAGTTGCGCACTCCGCGTCTGTAGAGGTCGGAAATATAATTATGACCGTCACCACGTTCCGACTTCAGGGCGAAGAACAATGTCTCCTCAGCGAAGCACAACGAGCGGCTGTCTGTTAGCAGAAACCCTATGTTGGCATCGGCATTGCCGAAGCGGTGGGCTCCTATGAGCGTTGTAACTTTTTCAATAGTATAAGTCATTTTCCGATAAATTGATATTATGTTGCAAACTTACAGATTTTCTCGCACATATAGGCAGATTATAGTAGTTTTTTTAGCAAAGAGTTGAACTATTCAACTACTGTATAGATATTGCAATAAAATAATTGATGTGTTTTCTTTGTCAATCCGCTAAATCATTTACATTTGTAATGTAAGATATGTTTCTTACCTAATACGTATTCATCAGCCAACGATAACGTATTCATCAGCCAATGATAACGTATTCATAGGGTGATGATAACGTATTCATTCTTCCGCTTTCAAAATATTAATAATGACCTGTATGATACATTTAATTATTGCTGTCCGGTAAAACTAATACTATGATTCAGCCAGCATGGTATATAGCAAGCCCCATTTGGAAAATATTGCAATTAAACACTGAACAACAAAGCAATATAAGGTGGATAATTGTTTACCGGACAGCAATAATAGAAAATATTACTGGAGAAAAACAGAAATAAAGTCTTTCTCCAGTAATATAATATTTATTCAACTGCTGATGCATCTGCCTCGATAAACATTGAGTCGTCCATTTCGGCAAGCGACTTCTTCTTCTTGTTTTCTTTTGCGCCAGCTTTAAGCAGATTGCGGGCAGCCGTGATGATGCTTGCGCCACTGTCGGCGGTTGTTATTTTCAGCTTAGCTATTTTCTTTATAGTGTCGTTCATGCTTGTCTCTACGTCGCCGAATCGCATGCCGAAGTCCTGCACACGGTCGATTACGGTGTTGGCGGCATCCATCATGGCCTGCTGATTTTTGAGCTGTCGCACTTGGGTCCACATCATTTCCAGCACGCGCAGGTTCATGTACATGGTTTGTGGACCCAGTATCATCACTCCTTCGTCGTAAGCCTCACGCCACAGTGTGCTGTCGTTGAGCAATGCAAGGTTTAGCGCACCCTCTATAGGCACGTACATTATGGCGAAGTTGAGTTTGTTGTATCCGCTTGGCAGATACTTGGTGTATTCCTTCTTTGCCAATCGCTTCACTTGTGCTCTAACGCTTGCGATGTGCGATTTCAGATATTCTGTCTTCTCGGGCGTTCCGTCTTCGGCGTTCATGTAGCGCTCGTAGTCGGTCAGTGACATTTTGGAGTCTACCACAACGTGGCGGTTGTTGGGGAAGTGGAGTATGAAGTCGGGTATCAGTCCCTTTCCGTCGTCGCCTTTGGTAGTCTTTCCAGCCTTGTCTTTCAGGGTTTCCTGCGTGTCAAACTGTTCGCCCTCCTTCAGTTCGAGGTCTTCGAGCAGTTGCTTAAGTTTCAACTCGCCGAAGTTGCCTTGCACCTTTACCTCACCTGTTAGCGCACGTGTCAGTCGGTCGGCGGTCTCGCCCAATGCCACACTCTTCTGCATATTAATCTTAATGGTTTCGTCAAGACGGGTCAGAGCTTCACTCTGTTGCTCCTTCGATTTGTCGAAAGCCTCCTGCATATCTTTCAGACTTTGTTGCAGAGGGTCAATAATCTTCGATACCTGTTCCTTGTTTCGCTCGCCAAGTTCTTCCTGACGGCGTTTCAGAATTTCCTCCGACGTAGTCTGCATCTGTTCGCGTATGAGTTGTAGCTGGCTGTCCACCTGCTCCTTGTTCATCTGCTTCAATGCCTCAATTTGTTTGTCGGCATTGTCCTTTGTTTGTGCAAGTTGCTTGTCGTATGACTCCTTGAAGTCTGCCAATTGTCTGTCGAACGATTTTTTGAGTTCTGCCTCTTTCTGTCTGTTGCGTTCTGTTTCAGTTTCGAGCGATGCTTTATAGTTATCGGCATAAGCCTTCTGCACGTCGCGTTCTGAAGTCAGTGTCTTTATTATTTCGGTCTGGCTCTTGCTTCCAAACAGATATCCTACTACTGCCATAACTACAGCAGCAATGCCTAAAATAATGTATACTACCATATTATATTGTATTGTGAAATGTTATAAGAAGGTCATTTCTTCGTGTTCTCTTTTCGTCTTGATGCCATAAGATTTTGCAATACAACGCTTAGTATCACCATTGTAATGCCTACATAGAATGAAACGTTCAGCTCGCGACCCTCGCCGAATGCAGCGAATGCTATGAGAATGGTGTAGCACGGTTCAAGGTTGTAGGTGAGGTTTACGGTGAATGCCGATAGCTTTTTAAGCACAATGATTTGCAATAGGTAAAGACCTGCTGTGCAGAACAATGCCAAACACAGAAGCCACCATAGGTTATCACCTTCGGGTATTACCATAACGGGTTGTGACGAAGGATAAATCATCAGATAGAACGGTATTATTATGCTCACGCCAATCAGTCCGCCCACCATCAGATATAATAATGCCGTGCGCGACTTGATGTCCTGGCAAGCCGTCTTGTTGGTTATGGCATATAGCGAGCAAACGGCAGCTGATAGCACGCCGATGATGATACCCGTTCGATAACGGGTGTCGAACGAGAAGATGCAAGCCAGTCCTACAATGGTGATAAGCGCTAACAGCATATCCACAATCGAAAAACGCTTGCGCAGTATCATCAGTTCGAATATGGAAGTGAAGAAGCAGATGCTGGCGAAACTTACAACACCGATTGATACATTACTCGCTTTGATGGATGCATAGAACAATATCCAATGCAAACCGAGCAACGTTCCGCAACCTGCTATTTTCAGAAATTTCTTGAATTCAATACGTGGCAGCCCCGTAAATACAAGCAATATCATCGTAGTGAATACAAGTCGATACCATGTAAGGGTTGTCTCGTTGAGTGTAACGAGTTTGCCGAATAAGCCCGTAAAGCCTGCAAGCATTACACTCAAG
This sequence comes from Prevotella sp., assembly GCA_022735715.1. Classification (GTDB taxonomy): domain Bacteria; phylum Bacteroidota; class Bacteroidia; order Bacteroidales; family Bacteroidaceae; genus Prevotella. The sequence goes on along the minus strand of JAIJMN010000036.1, from coordinate 9,066 downwards.
TGTAGTTGTATGAATGCTTTCTTCAATCCTGTTTGTTCCATGTTTGTTTGTTATAAATTGAGCTGGCTAAATAATTATTATATGTGTAATTCTTTAGCATTACAAAGTTAAGCATTATATTCGAATGAAACAAAAATGAATTATAATTATTGTGCTTCTGTATAACCGTTGAAACATGCTAACCATACCTTTGCATCAGCAAAACCAAAAAAGATTGTATTCATGAAAGGTAATAAAAAAATCACTATCGCACTTGTGGGTATGGCTTGCTTATGCAGCAACCTGCCAACCACGGGTTATGCAAAAGATGGAGGTGACGGAAAAGTTGTTCCTGGTATTGTGAACAGCAAGCCTCGTCACAATGTAAAGGGTACCGTAAAAGACTCTGACGGAGAACCCATTATTGGAGCAAACGTATATATTGAAGGACGTCGCGGTGGCACCGTTACTGATATTGACGGCAACTTCAGTATACAAGCCAGCGACGACGACGTTTTGAATGTATCGTACATAGGATTTAAAAAGCAACTGTGTAAGGTTAATGGCGAACGTATCAACATAAAATTGATTGAAGACAACAAAACCCTTAATGAGGTTGTTGTTGTGGGTTACGGCACACAAAAGAAGGCCAATCTTACAGGTGCTGTAGACCAGGTAGGTAGTGAAGTGTTTGACAATCGTTCGGTATCGAACGTTACACAGGCTTTGCAGGGTGCTGTTCCTAACCTGAACATTACGCTGACAGACGGCAAACCTACACGATCGGCAAGTTTCAACGTGCGTGGTACTACATCAATAGGTCAGGGCGGCAATGCTCTTGTGTTGATAGATGGTGTGGAAGGCGATCCTGCAATGCTGAATCCCGATGATATTGCCAGCGTATCTGTACTGAAAGATGCCGCTTCGGCAGCCATATATGGTGCCCGCGGAACGTTTGGCGTTGTACTTATCACAACCAAGAATCCACAGAAGGAGCATACTTCAGTAACCTATTCTGGTAGCGTTTCAATAGAAAGCCCAGTCACAGTGCCTGATTTTATAACTGATGGTTACACCTACGCTACTCATTTCTACGAGGCGTACCATGCTTATAATGATTATTCTGTTGACCCAAAGAACATTAACAAGACGCAGGAGTTCTCGCTTGGATGGCTCGATGAATTCAAACGTCGTAAGGAACAGGGCTTGACTGATGAGACAACTGTTGATGCCAACGGCAAATATGTATATTTCGGCAATACCGACTGGTATGATGCACTATACAAGAAGTCTACATTTGCTCAGAACCACAATCTGTCGGTTTCGGGCAATAGCGGTAAATTGAACTATTACATATCTGGACGCTATTATGGCTACGACGGATTGTTCCGCTACAATACTGATAAATATGATATGTTGAACTTCCGTGCCAAAGGTTCTATTAAAGTGTTCGACTGGTTGACGGTGAACAATAATATGGAGTTCAGCAATATGAAGTATCACAACCCGATGAATGTGGGTGAGGGTGGTTCTATTTGGCGTAACATTTCTGATGAGGGTCACCCAACAGAGCCTATATTCAATCCTGATGGTTCGCTTACATATTCGGCTGCATATTCTGTCGGTGATTTTATTTATGGTAAGAACGGCATTGATACCAACAATCGTGTGCTGTCAAACACCGTTGGATTCACCGCCTCGTTCCTCAACGACAACCTGCACGTTAAGGGCGACTTCACCTTCCGCAACACCGATAATGCTAAAACGCAACGTCGTGTCCCTGTGCCATACAGTACAGTTGAGGGACAGACGCGATTGTTGAGCAGTCAATATAACGACCTTACAGAGACATCGAGCAAAACAGGTTATCTGGCTACAAATATTTATGCTGACTTTGAACAAACATTTCATGATAACCACTATGTGAAGGCAATGGTGGGCTACAACTATGAACAGTCTACCTATAAGGGCATAAGCACCTCGCGCAACGGACTTCTTTCGCCCGATGCCGAGAATGTTAATATGGCATTAGGCGATGCAATCACCACTTCGGGTGGATATCAGAAGTGGCGTATTGCGGGTGGATTCTATCGCTTGAACTATTCTTATCGCAACCGCTATCTTATTGAAACAAACGGCAGATACGATGGCTCGTCTAAATTCCCTAACAACCAGCAGTGGGCTTTCTTCCCTTCTGTATCGGTAGGATGGCGCCTTACCGAAGAGCCGTTCTGGAAAGTTAGCCGCGACCTTTTCCCCGAAATCAAGCTGCGTGCCTCGTATGGTTCGCTTGGCAACGGTAACGTATCGCCTTATAGCTATCTCGAACTGATGGGCATCAATACCTCCGGACGTATCATAAATGGTGGCAAACACAAGTATGTTAGTGCCCCGTCGCCTATACCAGACGGACTTACATGGGAGACGGCAACAACCACCGACTTCGGACTCGACTTCTCTATGTTGCGTAATCGTCTCACATTCACAGGCGACTATTATGTGCGCAAGACCAATAATATGTATACCGTAGGCCCTACATTGCCCGAACTGTATGGCGCAAATTCACCCAAAGGCAACTATGCAGACATGAGCACCTACGGATGGGAGATAAGTCTGGCATGGAAAGATCAGTTCCGCTTGGCAGGTAAGCCTTTCAACTATGAAGTAAAGGCCACATTGGCCGACTACTATTCAAAGATCGACCGCTACAACAACTCAACCAAGAGCCTTGACGACTATTATGAGGGTCAGACTGTAGGTGAAATATGGGGATATGTAACCGAAGGCCTGTTCCGCGATCAAGCCGACATTGACAGCCATGCATCTCAAAAGCTTATAAAGTCATCCAATAAGAAATGGTATCCTGGTGATGTTAAGTTCAAAGACCTCAACGACGACCATGTTATTGATTATGGCAAGAACACGCTTAGCGATCATGGTGACAAGAAGGTGATAGGCAACAGTCTGCCACGATACATTTACAGTGTGAATCTTAATGCTGATTGGAACGGCATTTTTTTCTCTGCTTTCTTCCAGGGTGTAGGCAAGCAGAACTGGTATCCAAGTTCAGAATGTATATTCTGGGGACAGTACAACCGACCATATAACAATATGCCGAAATGGCACGAAGGCAATTATTGGACCGAGAACAATCCTGATGCCTATCTGCCTCGTTACTGCGGTTATAACAATTCTTTGAAGAGCACACCGCAGACACGTTACCTGCAGAATGTGGCTTACATCCGCTTGAAGAATCTTCAGATTGGATATAATCTGCCAAAGTCGTGGATTAGCCGTCTTGCTATGCAGAATGCAAGAGTATATGTATCTGCCGAGAATCTGTGGTGTTGGTCACCGTTATACAAGCACACCCGCGATCTTGATGTAACAAACATCAATGGTTCTGACCGCGACCTTACTAATGGTGGTTCGGGTGACGGTAACAGCTACCCGCAAATGAAGAGCGTGACCTTCGGATTGTCTGTAACGTTCTAACAAATTTACGCAATATAAAGAAAACAGGATGTAAAAAGAAACAAATTATGAAAGCGATAAAAATAACAATAATATTGACTGCTGCCATATGTTTGGCATCGTGCTCGCTTGACGAGGCTCCTAAAGCTTCGGCTGACAAGAATGCCATATTTAATAATGAGAGTGGATTGGAGACTTATTCCTATTCGTTCTATAATATGTTGCCATCGGTAACTAACGGCTACAGCCAAGACGAGATGTGCGACTATGGTGCCGTTACCAGTGTTAATTCGTTTTTGCGCGACGGAGCTTACTCTGCCGAAACAAGCAGCGGATGGACTTGGACCGATTTGCGCAACATAAACTATTTTATAGAGAACTGCGAGAGAGGCAATGTTAGCGAAAAGGTGCGCAACAACTATATAGGTCTTGCACGATTCTTCCGTGCCTATTTATATCTTGGCAAGGTGCAGCGGTTTGGCGATGTGCCTTGGACCGACAAGGTGTTGTCTAACACCGACGATAAGTTGTATGCCGAACGCGACTCACGCGATGTCGTTATGAACCATGTACTCGACGACATCAACTATGCTTGCGAGAACATTACTCGCACAAGCGATGCCACTGGCTCAATGGTAACCAAGTGGGTGGCTTATGCTCTGAAATCGCGCATCTGCCTATATGAGGCTTCGTTCCGTAAATATCATACTGAATTAGGACTGCAATCTACAGCCAACAAATGGTATGAGGAGGCTGCTTCGGCTGCAAAAGTGGTGATGGAACAGTCGGGACACAGTCTGTATACCGGCGATGGAACAGAGAAATCGTTCCGTACAATATTCACCAGCAACAATCCCGTTACACAAGAGGTGATGCTGGCAAGCTGCTGCGATGAAAGCCAGGCTGTGTTGGGATCAGCCAACTGGTGGTGGACATCGGGCACATACGGTCCGCGTTTCAGTATGACACGACCCTTCATCAATACATTCCTCAACACGGATGGTACGCCGTTCACCTCACGTCAGGGCTATGAGACGATGGACTTTTACGATGAATGTCAGAATCGTGACAAACGTTTGATGCAAACCATACGCACTCCGGGATATGAACGCGACGGCAAACCGGCTGCCCCAAACTTCAATGGCTATTCGCTCACGGGCTATCAGCCTATTAAATACACTCTCGACGACTCCAAATATGACGGCGGACAGCTCAATACCAATGCCATTCCGTTGTTCAGATATGCCGAGGTATTGCTCAATTATGCTGAGGCTAAAGCCGAATTGGGAACGCTTACTGACGATGATTGGAAGAACACCATTGGTGCATTGCGTGCCAGAGCGGGCATCACAGGCGGTCTGGACCATAAGCCGACACAGGTTGACAACTATCTGAAAGACAACTTCTATAGCGACATCAACGACCCCGTGATTTTGGAAATACGTCGCGAGCGTAGCGTTGAGCTGGCGCTTGAGGGTTTCCGATTCAACGACATAAAGCGCTGGAAGGAGGGCAAACTGATGACTGCAAGATGGACTGGTATGTATGTCAAGCAGCTGAATGTGCAGATAGACCTTGACCACGATGGTACTACAGACGTTATATTCTATAAAGACGGCACCTCAAAACCCACCGGTCTGCCTTCAAGCTGCACGCCTGTTGCTGTTGGTGGCAATTCGATGATGGGACTAACTGGAACCGATTCGGGCTACCTTACATGGTCGGATGCCGACCCTCGTACATGGTATGACGACGGCAGACAATACTATTACCCCATACCTGCCGCTGCAATTCTGCACAACAAGAACATCAAACAGAATCCACATTGGGACAAATAAAGTAAACATATATAATAAGGAGGAAATACAATGAGACGCATATTAACATTTATGGTAGCCATTCTATGCGCATGCATGGTGGCACAAGCACATCAGACAGTAAACAAGTCGAAAAAGAATGTAAGAAAAAGCGAGCTTAGAATCGCTACTTTCAACCTGCGTATGGACACGCCTAAAGACGGCGTGAACGCATGGCCTAACCGAAAAGAAATGGTGAAAGACCTCGTGAGGTTTTACGATTTCGACATCTTCGGCACTCAAGAAGCGTTCAAGCACATGCTTGACGACATAAAGACTGATGCTTATGCGTATATTGGTCGTGGCCGTGATGACGGCAAGGAAGGTGGCGAACATTCAGCCATCTTCTACAAACCGTCGCGCTTCGACTTGCTCGAACATGGCGACTTCTGGTATTCGCAGACTCCTGATCGGCCAGGATTGGGATGGGATGCCGTGTGCAACCGTATATGCACATGGGGAAAATTCCGTGACAAGAAGAACGGAAAAGTGTTCTTCGTATTCAATTCGCACTTCGACCACCAAGGCGTTGTAGCGCGTCGCGAGTCTGCAAAACTATTGATGACGAAAATAAAATCAATAGCTTCCGGATTCCCCGTGTTTGCCACTGGCGACTATAACGCTGTGGAGGAGAACGAGCCTATGCAGGTGATTCTTAAAGACGGATTGCTTGCCGATGCCTATCATCTGACCAAAGAAAAGCCATACGGCACAACAGGAACGTTCAATAACTTCAACCTTAATGCCGAGATGAAGATGCGCATCGACCATATATTCGTAACAAAGGATATCCGTATAATGAAATATGGTGTGCTGAATGATATGCAGTACGGTCGCTTCCCGTCTGATCACTTCCCCGTTATGGTGGTGGCAAAGTTCTGATGAAGTTCTGGAATGTCTTTCCACATCTCGCCTAACATGGCAGTGCCACCGAATCCGTATTCCTCCAATTGTGGAATACGCTGGCGAGTAACGCCTCCCAATGCCACTACTTTGTGGTCGATAATGCCTTGTGCCGATGCTCGGCGCAAGGCTTCGTCGTTAAATGCCGAATGGTAGCCTTGCTTGGATATGCTGTCGTATATAGGACTAAGGAAAACGTAGTCCATCTTTGGCTTGCGCTCTACTACTTCTTCTAATGAGTGGCATGAGCACGACAGACTGCCGTGATGGTCGGCTGGAACGGTATTGTTGCGGCGGTTGAGGTGTATGCCGTGCAACTGAAACTCCTTGCACAATTCAAAATGATCGTGTACGACGATACGTTGTAGCCATCGCTTGTTTACTGCCTCAAGCAATTGTCGGCACTCGTCTATTTGCGAGTCGGGCTTGCGAAGATGCAGCAGGTCGATGCCGCTCTCAAACAGACGGTTGATGGCTGAGGCTTCGTCTGTGAAAAAATAGGGTAGGGTGATGGCGATGGTTTTCATTAGTTGAGAGTTGAAAGTTTAGAATTGAGAGTTGAAAGTTTAGAATTGAGAAACTCTCAACTCTCACCTCTCAATTCTCAACTATATAAAGAACTACTTCTTAAGTTTCTCGATAATCAGTTCGGCAACCTTCTTGCCTGACATGAGCATACCGCCGAAGATTGGTCCCATACGAGGAGTGCCGGCTACGGCTGAAGATGCCATACCGCAAACGTACAGACCAGGATAAATCTCGCGTGTGCCCTCTACTACCTGACGCTCGCCTTCCTCTACGTCGAGTGAACGCTCGCCGATAACGCCGCCAGTTGTAGTCTCAAGACGGATGCCGTTCTTGCGTGCTACTACCTTGCACATCTCTGAGTCGTGACCTGTACCGTCGATAACGCACTTGGCCATGATGTTGAGCGGATCGACGTGCAGACCCTCGCGCAATACCGGAGTCCAGTTTACTACAACACCGCTCACCTTGTTCTCCTTGAACACTACGTCCTCAACAGAGTAGCAGTTGAAGATGGTTGCACCGGCGTGTACTGCGTGATACAGCAGCGATGATGTGCTCTCTACAGAGTCGATGGTGTAGAGTCCGTCTTCAAACGGATGGTAGTTGATTTCGAAGTCGTTAACGATGTCCATTGCCTCTTCCTGAATAACAATCTGGTTGAACATCATTGCACCACCCCACATACCGCCACCAGGCGACAGCTTACGGTCGAACTGTGCTACTTTCAGTCCTGCCTTGGCAAGATAGTATGCAGCTACGATACCTGACGGACCGCCGCCTACGATAGCGACGTCGAGGTCGAGGTTGTTCTGGAGTTTGTCAAAATAGGTAGTGATAATACCTTTTGATACTTGTGTTTCAATCATTGCTTTATATTGTTAATTGTTGATTTTATTACTTGGTTTCGTCGCAAAGTGTGTGGCTGATACGTGCTGCGCAGAAGTTAGGTCCGCACATGGTGCAGTAGTTGGCGTCCACCTTGTTGGTTGTGCGATAGTACTCCTCGGCACGTTCGGTGTCGAGCGAGAGGTTGAACTGGTCCTTCCAGCGGAAGTCGTAGCGTGCCTTCGACAGAGCGTTGTCGCGTATTGTGGCACCGGGATGTCCCTTGGCAAGGTCGGCTGCATGGGCAGCAATCTTGTATGTCACTACGCCTGTGCGCACATCGTCCTTGTTGGGCAGTGCCAGATGCTCCTTCGGAGTGACGTAGCAGAGCATGGCTGTGCCGTACCATCCTATCATGGCTGCACCGATGGCTGATGTGATGTGGTCGTAGGCAGGAGCAATGTCGGTAACGAGCGGGCCGAGTGTGTAGAAGGGTGCACCGTGGCACTTCTCTATCTGGCGCTCCATGTTCTCCTTTATCTTGTGCATTGGCACGTGTCCAGGACCCTCGATGAATGCCTGCACGCCCTTAGCCCAAGCACGTTCTACCAGCTCGCCCATTGTGTCGAGCTCGGCAAACTGTGCTGCATCGTTGGCGTCGTAGGTAGAACCGGGGCGCAATCCATCGCCCAACGAAATGGCAACGTCATACTTGGCGCAGATGTCGCAGATGTCGTCGAAGTGAGCATAGAGGAAACTCTCCTCCTGATGCACCTTACACCATTTTGAGATGATGCTGCCGCCACGGCTCACGATGCCCGTCAGACGTGTGTCGGCGAGGTTGATATTCTTCAGACGGATGCCGCAGTGGATGGTGAAGTAGTCTACTCCCTGCTCGCATTGCTCGATGAGTGTGTCGCGGAATATCTCCCATGTCAGGTCTTCTGCCTTGCCGTTCACCTTCTCAAAAGCCTGATACATAGGCACGGTGCCTACAGGTACGGGGCAGTTGCGCAGAATCCACTCGCGTGTCTCGTGTATGTTGTCGCCTGTAGAGAGGTCCATCAGAGTGTCGCCACCCCACTTGCAGCTCCACACAGCCTTCTCCACCTCTTCGTCAATGCCCGAAGTGATGGCTGAGTTGCCTATGTTTGTATTGATTTTCACGAGGAAGTTGGTGCCGATAATCATCGGTTCCGACTCCGGGTGCTTCTTGTTGGCAGGTATAACAGCGCGTCCTGCAGCCACCTCGTCGCGTACAAACTCTGGTGTGATGCGTGTCTCGATGCCAAGTTCGCGGCAGTTCATGTTCTCACGAATCGCTACGTACTCCATCTCCTGCGTTATCACGCCCTGGCGTGCAAGCGACATCTGTGTATCGCCCTCCTTGCGTGAGTCAATCCAAGCCTGACGCAAGTGGGGCAGTCCGCGCTTCAGGTCAATCTCGATGTTAGGGTCGCTGTACGGACCACTTGTGTCGTAGATGTATACAGGCTCATTA
>JAIJMN010000289.1:0-2421 GCA_022735715.1 Prevotella sp. | reverse complement strand
TCCTTGCCCTCTTCGAGCGATATTTTGCCCGCCTTAACGCTCTTGGTCACCCATATCTCGAGCTGTCGCACGAGTTTCTTGGGATTGTACTGTACGTAGTCGAGCACCTCCTCAACGGTCTCGCCGTCGAATATCTGGTCGATGCTGTAGCCTCCGTCCTTCACCGATATGTGCACGGCGTTGGTGTCGCCGAAGAGGTTGTGCATATCGCCGAGTATCTCCTGATAGGCTCCAACAAGGAATACGCCGAGATAGTAGTCTTCGTTCTTCTTGATAGGATGCACCGGCAGCACGTGTGTAGCCTGACGGTTAGTGACAAAATTGGCTATCTTGCCGTCACTGTCGCAGGTAATGTCCTGCAGCGTAGCGTTGCGTGTGGGGCGCTCGTTGAGTCGCTGTATGGGCACGATGGGGAATAGCTGGTCGATAGCCCAAGCATCGGGGAGCGACTGGAATATAGATATGTTGCAGAAGTATTTGTCGGCAAGCAGTTTGTCCAGGCCACGCAATTCGTCGGGAGTGTGCTTCAGTGTCTTTGCCATGCTGTTCACTTCGCGGCAAACGCTCCAATACATGCTCTCTATCTCGGCACGTGTGCGCAGGTCGACAATGCCGTGCGAGAAGAGGTCGAGAGCCTCGTCGCGTATCTGCTCGGCATCGTGCCAGTCCTCAAGCATTGTGCGTGGGTTGAGATTATCCCATATCTCGTAGAGGTCCTTTACGAGTTGGTGGTCGTTTTCGGACGGTTCAAACTCCTCGCACATCTCAGGCAACGACGTGGTTTCAAGTACGTCGGTGATGAGTACAGAGTGGTGGGCTGACAACGAGCGTCCACTCTCGGTGATGAGGTTAGGATGCTTGATGCCGTTCTTGTTCGAGGCATCGACGAATGTATATACGCAGTCGTTGACATACTCCTGGATTGAGTAGTTGACAGAGCTCTCGCTCGACGACGAGCGTGTTCCGTCGTAGTCGACGCCAAGGCCACCGCCACAGTCAACGAAGTCGATGTTGTAGCCCATCTTGTGCAGCTGTACGTAGAAGTTGGCGGCTTCGCGCAGCGCAGTCTGAATACGTCGTATCTTGGTTATCTGCGAACCGATGTGGAAATGGATGAGTCGCACGCAGTCGTGCAGACCCTTGTCATCGAGAGTTTCGAGCGCCTGGAGCAGCTCTGACGAGCGCAGTCCGAACTTCGAAGCGTCGCCTCCGCTCTCCTGCCATTTGCCCGATCCGCTCGAAGCCAGCTTGATACGTATGCCGATATTGGGCTTCACGCCAAGCTTCTTTGCGGCAGCGGCAATCAGTCCTATCTCGCTCATCTTCTCGACAACGATAAATATGCGCTTGCCCATCTTCTGTGCGAGCAGCGCCAGTTCAATGTAGCTCTGGTCCTTGTAGCCGTTGCACACGATGATAGAGTCGCTCTGGCACTGCACAGCGATAACGGCGTGCAGCTCGGGCTTTGATCCGCACTCCAGTCCGAGGTTAAACTTGAGTCCGTGTGAGATGATTTCCTCAACGACGGGCTGCATCTGGTTCACCTTAATAGGGTACACAATGAAGTTCTCGCCCTTGTATTCGTACTCCTCAGCTGCCTTCTTGAAGCAGCTGGAGGTCTTCTCGATACGGTTGTCGAGAATATCGGGGAAGCGTAGCAGCACTGGTGGCGTAACGTCGCGCAGCTGCAGTTCGTCCATGACGTCGCGCAAATCGATTCGCACGTTGTCCTTGCAGGGTGTTACATACATGTCGCCCTTGTCGTTGACACCGAAGTAAGAGGTGCCCCAACCGTTGATGTTGTATAACTCGCGAGAGTCGTCAATGGTCCATTTCTTCATTTTTCAATCAATTTTTGTAGCTTATCAACCGTAATATTTATCTTGTCGTGATTGTCGAGTAGGTTTATGTCGAGCGTGTAATCGGCCTTTGAATAGAATTGTTCGCGGTGTGCGAGTTGCTCGACAATAAACTCGCGCACCTGCTCAGGCGTCTTGTTGAGCAGCAGTGGACGCACCGACTTGCCCATCTTCAGATGCTCGTAGAGCACTTCGGGCGATGCCTTCAGATACACCACCTTGCCCTGTCGGTTCATGTAGTCGATGTTGTCGAAGAAGCAGGGAGTGCCACCTCCACACGAAATGACTACATTCTCAAACTCAGCCACCTCATGCAGCATGTTATGTTCGATGCGACGGAACCCATCTTCGCCTTCTGCGTCGAATATCTGTTTCACAGTGCGTCGCATACGTGTCTCGATATACCAGTCGAGATCGTAGAATGTGACTCCAAGAGCTTTGGCGAGTACCTTGCCTATGGTAGTCTTTCCGGCTCCCATGTAGCCTATGAGGATGATTCTAGTCATATTATATAATATTAAAAAAGCCCTACCCCCGGCCCCTCCCCCGCAGGGAGGGGAGT
>JAIJMN010000288.1:0-2422 GCA_022735715.1 Prevotella sp. | reverse complement strand
TTGAATTTTGAGTTTTGAATTTTGAGTTATTCTCGGCTACGCCTGCGATTGGGAATTTTTCAGTTGTGAATTGAAAATTCAAAACTCAAAAATTCAAAACTCCTAATTCTTCTAGTCATTTAGTCATTTAGTCAAAATTGAAACTCAAAATTCAAAAACATGCTGATAGAAATCAAACGCTACCGCTATTCGCCCTATGGCGTAGACGGTAAACTCATAATAAACGGTCGCACTATTTGCACCACCTTAGAACATCCCCGTAATTATCTCCCTGCCGGCTCCTATCCATTGGAGCTGGAGATAGACAGGAAACTCTGCCGCAGGTTGCCCACCACGCCAAGCGGCGCTGTTATTAGACCCGGCAACGGCCCCTTCACGCTGAAGGACGGAAGCATAATAGTAGGCAAGGAATACATCCCGGGACTGGTGATAAAGTCGGCGCAAACGTTCGAGCGCCTTTACAATCGTATTGATAAAAACATGAAGCGCCACAAGGGCGTAGTGCTGACGATAGTGTAGCGCAGTTGCTGTAATGCTATCACAATCAAAGTGTCACTCAATGTTATATAATAAATAACGTTGGGTGACAATATTATATGACGCATAGTAACTTTTATAGAGTAATGTTTATTGCTATTTTCTTGCATTAAATATTCTTTTTTACTAAATTTGCAACGTATCATTGATACTTCTGCTATTTGATTTTTTTATACTACTAACATAATACCTTATACTATGGCAAAAATGAAGCAGATTGTAGAGTGTGTGCCTAACTTCAGCGAAGGCCGCGACATGGGCGTAATCCGTCAGATAACGGACGCAGTAGAGAGCGTCAAGGGTGTGAAGTTGCTCGACGTCGACCCAGGCGAGGCTACCAACCGTACTGTCGTAACCTTCGTGGGCGAGCCCGACGACGTGGTGGAGGCTGCCTTCAGAGCTGTGGGCAAGGCCGCACAACTTATTGATATGCGCCAGCAGCACGGCGCTCATCCGCGCATAGGCGCTACTGACGTGCTGCCCATTGTTCCCGTGAGTGGTATTACGCTTGAGGAGTGTGCCGAGATTTCGCGCCAACTCGCCAAGCGCATTGCCGATGAACTCAACATTCCCTGTTATTGCTATGAGGCTGCGGCATTCACCCCAGAACGCAGAAACCTTGCCGTGTGCCGCAAGGGCGAATATGAGGGTATTGCCGAGCGTATCGACGACGACGCTGAGGCACCCGACTTCGGCCGTCGCACGTACGACGAACAGGTGGCACGAACAGGCTGTACGGTGGTGGGCGCGCGCGACTTCCTCATTGCGGTGAACTTCAATCTGAACACTACCTCGACACGCCGTGCCAATGCCATCGCGTTTGACGTGAGAGAGAAGGGACGACCTATGCGCGAGGGCAATCCTATCATCGGCAAGAAACTGCTCTATGCTGACGGTACGCCAATCATGAAGCCGGGCACACTGAAGTGTACCAAGGCCATAGGATGGTATATCGACGAGTATGGCATCGCCCAGGTGTCGATGAACATCACCAACATCAACGTTACGCCGCTGCACAAGGCTTTTGACGAGGTGTGCCGCTGTGCACAGAACCGTGGCGTACGCGTTACGGGAACGGAGATTGTAGGACTGGTGCCTGAGCGCACCCTGCTGGAGGCAGGACGCTACTTCCTTGCCAAACAGCAGCGTTCGGCTGGCATTCCGAAGAAGGACATTCTGAACATTGCCATCAAGTCGCTCGGACTGTCTGACCTCAAGGAGTTCAAGCCCGAGGAGAAGATAATAGAATATGTAATGGCTGATGGCGACGAGAAGCAGCGCCTGCTGGTAGACTTGACGGTGAAGGGATTTGCCGAGGAGACTTCGCGCGAGAGTCCGGCTCCAGGCGGCGGTTCGGTGTCGGCCTATATGGGAGCGCTTGGCGCATCATTGGCAACGATGGTGGCAAATCTGTCGAGCCACAAGCCCGGATGGGACGAGCAGTGGAGCGAGTTTGCCCATGTGGCTGAGGAAGGCATGGCTCTGCAGGAGCGTCTGCTGCATCTTGTCGACGAGGACACCGAGGCGTTCAACCGCATCATGACTGCTTTCGGAATGCCAAAGAACACGCCCGAGGAGAAGGCCGCACGCACGGAGGCAATACAGACAGCCACGCTGTTTGCTACGGAGGTGCCGCTGGAGACAATGAAGGCTTCGTACGAGGTGTTTGCCGTGTGCCGCAAGATGGTGGAGAAGGGCAATCCCAACAGCGTGTCGGATGCCGGAGTGGGAGCGTTGGCTGCACGTGCCGCCGTGCTCGGTGCCGGCATGAACGTGAAGATCAATGCCGGGTCGCTGAAGGACCGTACGAAGGCAGAATCGCTCATAGGCGAGGCCAACGAGCTGATAGCTAAGGCGAATAAGGAGGAAGAGGAAATAACAAAAA
>JAIJMN010000035.1:0-16747 GCA_022735715.1 Prevotella sp. | reverse complement strand
GTGCGCGACAACGACCAATCGTCACCCAACGTAGGCTCCTTCACATCGTAAGGCACATAGCCAAGACGCTTGTACAGACCTATTCCACGATAATCGTCAAGGTTGGCAGTCTTGACACACTCTGCAAGAGCTTCACCTGCATTAATACCAGGAACACTCTTCAATACCGCCTCGGCAATGACCGATGCAGCATGATAGCCTATCATCATGTCTGTCTCCGATGCCCACATATTCCAAACCGGCAATCGTCCGTTCTCCTTGCTAAATGCTACAAGCGAATTTACCATGTCACAGGCACGCTTCGGATCTACAATAGCATATAGAGGATGAGCAGCACGATAAGTGTCCCACAACGAACAGGTCTCGTAATTGTTCCATCCGCTTGCATGGTGTGTCTTACGGTCGGCTCCCATATATGTTCCGTCAACATCGTTGAACAATGTAGGAGCTATCATGGCATGATAGAGTGCCGTATAGAAAGTAGTCTGCTGTGCTGGTGTACCACCTTCCACCTCTATCTTGCCCAATTCACGGTTCCATTGCTTTTCAGTCTGATTGCGATAATAATCGAAATCATCGTTCGGAGCCTCTGCTGCAAGGTTCTTTGCAGCACCATCCTGTCCTGTTGCCGACAATGCTGTGACAAGCGTCAGTTGCGACGGTCCTTCAGTAGCAAACATTATACGTGCCACATAACCATAGCCAGTCACATGTCCATCCTCTGTCTTCAGCTCGGTACGTTCTAATTGGATATTCTCTATAGGTTGAGAGAAACGAGTGCGGAACCATACACGCTGATTACGCGCCCAACCGTCCGAGAAGCGATAGCCCTCAATGGTATGCTTGTCTATTTGCGTTATCTTGGTGTCTTTGGTAGCGTCCCAGTTCATCGCCTTCGTAAGGTTAAGGATAACCATACGTTGGCGTCCGTTCTTTGGAAACGTATAACGCTGAACTCCACATCTCGGCGTTGCAGTAAGCTCTACATTAATATTATAATCGGTAAGACGGACCTGATAGTATCCGGCATGTGCAGTCTCATCATCGTGACTGAACTTTGAATGAATTCCAAGCGGTGCTGGGGCATCATTAAGCGGCAGAGTGACGGGCAGGAAAGAAATATCATAAAGGTCACCTGCACCCGTTCCAGAAAGATGTGTATGCGAGAATCCGGCAATGGTGCTGTCTGGATAGAAGTAGCCTGCTATACGATCCCATCCTGGCAATCCGTTGTCTGGACTGAGTTGCACCATTCCAAAAGGAGCCTGTGCGCCGGGATAAGTATTTCCAGTATAGTCTGTACCAATGATTGTATTGACCTTCGAAGCATAATTCACCTTCGAGGCATTGTCGGCTGTTGCCGTACTGACAGCCATATGAGCCAGTCCAAGTGCAATCGCTGCGGTAATGAAGAGTTTATTATTCATCAATTTTCCTAAAAACCAAAAAGGGAGACTAAGGCAAAAATACTTTTAGCCGAAGTCTCCCACATTATTTTATCTAATTATCTTATTTGGGCAAAGGCCTATTAGTCGAGGTTAAGGCTCTTCTTGATAGCCTCAATCTTCTCCTCAGCAGCCTTAGTGCAACGCTGATAGCATCCGGCACACTTGAACGAAGGATCCTTCACCTCAATATAGAACTTAATCTTAGGCTCAGTACCTGACGGGCGAACGCTCACCTTTGTACCGTCTGTGCAGAACCACTGCAGTACGTTGCTTGTAGTAGGCATATCGAGCTTCTCTACCGAACCGTCCTCACGTGTAGCTGTCAAGGTCTGATAGTCCTTCCAGAGGCAGATCTTGCTACCACCGAGCTCCTTAGGAGGATTAGCACGGAAGTCAGCCATCATCTGCTTGATTTCGTCAGCACCAGTCTTGCCAGGACGTACTACGTTAACGGTGAACTCCTTAGAGAATCCATAGTCAGCATAAATCTGCATGAGCAGATCGTAGAGAGTCTTGCCCTGGTCCTTAGCCCAAGCTGCAATCTCGCAGATAAGGCAGATAGAAGCAGGAGCATCCTTATCACGAACCTTGTCGTAAGGCAAGAAACCGAAGCTCTCCTCACCGCCACCAATATACTGCTGCTTGCCCTCAGAGATAGCAATCTCACGTGCAATCCACTTGAAGCCTGTGTAGCAGTCGCGCAGTTCTACGTTGTTCTTCTTTGCAATCTCAGCGATTACCTCAGTTGTAACGATAGTCTTAACGAGGAAGTCAGTAGGCTTGAGTTTGCCAAGCTTCTTCTTGTTCTCGATGATGTAGTAGCAGAACATCATAGCAGTCTGGTTACCGTTGATGATAACCCACTCACCCTTGTCGTCACGACATACAATAGCAAGACGGTCGGCATCAGGGTCGGTAGCTACCACGAGGTCAGCATTAAGCTTTGTGCCAAGCTTCATACCGAGAGTCATAGCCTCAGCATTCTCTGGGTTAGGCGAAACAACTGTCGGGAAGTTGCCGTCGATAACCATCTGCTCAGGTACAACGTTGATGTTCTGGAATCCCCAAGAACGCAAGCAGAGCGGTACTATAACACGACCAGTTCCGTGCATAGGAGTATAAACGATGTTCAAATCCTTCTGACGGTTGATAACGTCCTGATCAATCATAGCCGAGTGAACAGCCTCCATATAGTCGTAGTCCATCTCGCCACCGATAATCTTGATGTTATCCCAGTTAGCCTCAAACTTAACGTCGTCGATACCTACCTTGTTCACCTCGTCGATGATGCCGGTATCATGCGGAGCAAGCACCTGAGCGCCGTCACTCCAGTAAGCCTTGTAGCCATTGTATTCCTTAGGATTGTGCGATGCTGTAACATTCACACCTGCCTTAGCTCCCAACTCACGTATAGCGAATGAGATCTCAGGTGTCGGGCGAAGGCTCTCAAACAAGTAAGCCTTGATGCCGTTGGCAGAGAAGATTGCTGCTACAGTCTCGGCGAAGAGACGTGAATTGTTACGGCAGTCATGACCTACAACAACAGAGAGGTTTTCCTCACCAGGGAAAGCCTTGAGGATGTAGTTGGCAAAGCCCTGTGTGGCCATACCTACTATATACTTGTTCATACGGTTGGTGCCGACACCCATTGTGCCACGCAAACCGCCTGTACCAAATTCCAAATTCTGATAGAAAGCATCAATAAGGGCTGACTTGTCTTCTGAAGCCAACATAGCCTGTACCTCTTTACGAGTGTCCTCGTCAAATGCCGGCGTAAGCCACTGCTTGGCTCTTGCCTCGCACTGGGCTATTAGTTCCTGATTATTTTCCATAATAAATTTATATGTTAACGTTTAAAATTAATTCAATTTAGGTCAACGACAAAGTTAACTATAATAAATGAATTGTCAGCATATTTGCAGCGATTTTTTCGCTGCAAATATTTATTCAAGAATCTTTACCATATTAAATTCAGAAATAAGTCCGTCAGGACTAACTTTTGCGCTTACACGGTATTGCGAATCTTCTGTAGTATTATCGTCGTGTGTCACAGTCTGCTTTGCCGAGAAGGTCACGATATATTCTATCTTCTGGCTTCCCACGTCTTTCTTGCTGATGTTATAATCGCTCATCGACTGCCACTTCATCGAGCTTACACCACTCTTATATATCTTGTGCATGAATGTGACAACATCGCTACGTGTGGCATTGCTTTTGCCGAGGAACTTTGTCATGACCGGACTTGTTGTGCTTGTAAGAGCCTCCTCGTCGCGTGCGTTCAAGCTTTGGAAGAAACTGGTGAATACACCATTTACCAGCAGTTTGTCCTCTGGCTGTACGGTCGTAGCATTAAGATTTTTGATTGCATCGTTTGCCTCTTCAATATATTCGCCATCAGGATGGCTCTCTATATAAGCCTCCAACGACTCCACATTACCTGCAGCACTTGCTACCGACCAATCGATAGAGTCAATCATATGTTGTGCAGTATTCTTGAAAGGCGAGTCTGGATGTTCGGCAAGATAGCGCTCTATGGCACTCTTCGAACCGCTCACCATAGCGTTTGTCCAGTCACGGTCAATGGCTTTAAGCATTTCGAGATGAGCCTGAATGGAGTCGATATGTTCTTCGGGGGCATTAGGATATAGTGCAAGATAGTTCTGCAATACGTCTGCATCCTGACTGGTCATCGCCATCTCATAGGCCTGCTGCTCCTTGTCCGACTGAGCATTATGATAGAAAGCATAGCATATTCCACATACCACCAATGCCACAACCACTACTACCATTATTACAATACGGTTGTTTTTATGTGCATTGGCAGGTTTGTTTTGCTCTGATGTCGATTCCGGTTTCTGCTCAGAGCCCTGCTCAAAGGTCTGCACTATAGCTTGGGCAGCTTCATGCTCCGAGGTCTGAGCTGCCACCTTTTCACCAGTAACATGGTGGCATTGCGGACACTCTGCCTGATTAGAGAAATACACTTTGCCACATACTGGACACGTCACCACATGGCCTGCAATAGGAGCCCCGCAACAGGGACATACTGGAGCCTTATCACTTATGGCGTGATTGCACTCCGGACATTTTATTATTGCCATTATACGATAGTTGAATTTGATTTATCACGTTATAACTGAATGATTTAGCTTTACTGCAAGCCCGCTTGTCAATGATGCCGGTATCGGATTTCGCGCAACCCGTGGCGTCCCATAAAGCGACTCTTGTCTACATATCCGCGTATGCCGTCGATATGACCCTTACCCGTATACTGCCACAGCATATAATCGTTGCCGTCGTTCAGCACAGGCTCGTTCGAAGAATACTGGGCTATCATAAGCTTGTAGCCGTTCATAATGCCCGACATATACTTATTGTAGAAGTTGGTACCTGTATAGACAAGCGGTTTCTGATGATATGCTTTCTCCACCATTGTCAGAAATGTCATCAACGAATCGCGGAAAGCATCGTTAGACAATCCTTGCTTTGTCTCTACATCAATCATAGGTATCAAGTCCTGCTGCGAGGGGCGGCATTGAGCCTTAAAGTTCTCAAGCTGCAACTTAAGGGGCGTTTTCGGACGGAAGAAATGATACGAACCTACTTTCAGTCCATACTTATGCGCCAACTCTATATTCTGTTCGTACTTATCGTCTATGCGGTCGCCCCCTTCTGTAGCTTTAAGGTACACATACGCCATCTTGGAATTGTCGCCTATTGCCTCCCAAAACACTTCGCCTTGATAGTGGCTTAAATCTATTCCGTGAACATGCGAACACGTATCTTCACATTGCACCTGGTAGTCTTGAGCAGAAACGCCAGCCCACCCCAGCAAGCAGACCAACGTTATTATGTATTTGCAAATATTCATATTCATAATTGCAAAGTTACAGGAAAAAGAAGACAACACAAAGGAATTAAATTATTTTAAATTGCCATTTCGCTTAACTACATAAAAAAGAGTAAGACGATTGTCAATGCCTAAATGCCGACAAACCGTCTTACTCTTTATGTATTTTCGTTATTCTTTATATTATGGAATACTCCATAAGTTCTCTTTCGTTATTCTTCATCAGCAGTCTCGGCAGCATGATCATCAATAAGTTTCTGCTGCAGATCGTTCGAAACAAGCTCGTAGCTTGCAAACTTTGTGGTAAACGAAGCACGACCACCTGTCAGACTGCTCAATGAGATAGAATAGTTGCTCAGTTCCTTCAATGGAATCTTAGCCTGAAGCTTCTGGTATCCAGCCTCGCTATCCATACCCATGATGAGAGCTCTGCGTCCCTGCAGGTCGCTCATTACGTCGCCCATATAATCGGCTGGTACATATACCTCAAGGTCGTAGATAGGCTCAAGAATCTTCGGACCTGCCTCCTTAAATGCAGCCGAGAAAGCATTGCGTGCTGCAAGCATGAACGACAACTCGTTTGAGTCTACCGGGTGCATCTTGCCGTCGTAGACAATCACTCTCACGTCGCGTGCATAGCTACCGGTAAGAGGTCCGTGCTCCATACGGTCCATGATGCCCTTCAATATTGCAGGCATGAAGCGTGCGTCAATGGCACCACCTACAACCGAGTTGATAAACACGAGCTTACCACCCCATTCCAGACTTATTTCCTCACGACCCTTGATATTGATCTTGAATTCCTGACCGTTAATCTTGTAAGATGTAGGATCGGGCATTCCTTCTGCATACGGCTCAATGATAAGGTGTACCTCACCGAACTGACCTGCACCACCCGACTGCTTCTTATGGCGATACTCGGCACGTGCCATCTTAGTGATGGTCTCACGATAAGGAATGCGAGTAGGCTCAAACTTAACGTTCAGCTTCTCATTGTTCTCAAGACGCCACTTCAATGTGCGGAGGTGGAACTCACCTTGCCCGCGTACAATTGTCTGACGCAATTCCTTGCTTTGCTCAACGAGCCATGTTGGGTCTTCCTGATGCATACGCAGAAGCGCAGCCATAAGTTTTTCTGTATCTGCGGTATTCTCTGCCTTGATTGCACGTGAGAATTTTGGGTTAGGATACTTGATGAAGTCAAACCTCCACTCGCAATCCTTACCATTGAGGGTGTTTCCTGTCTTAACGTCTTTCAGCTTAACTGTGCAACCGATATCACCGGCAACAAGCTCGTCTACTGGAATACGATTTGCGCCAGCACATACATATATCTGTCCGATACGTTCCTTCGATCCGCGGTCAGCATTTGTCAGGTCGTCGCCTGCCTTAATCTTACCGCTCATCACTTTGAAGTAGCTTACTTCGCCGATATGCGGTTCCAGACCGGTCTTGAAGAAGTAAACAGATTCCGGGCCATTGGTATCAGGGGTGATTTCCTCGCCTCGTGTATTGTGTAATTTCGGCATTTCGCTAACGAATGGAACCACGTTGCCAAGGAATTCCATCAGTCGGCGTACGCCCATATCCTTACCAGCACATACACAGAATACGGGGAAGATCGAACGTGTTACAAGTCCCTTGCGGATACCCTCACGAAGTTCGTTCTCCGAGAGAGTTTCCTCCTCAAAGAATTTCTCCATAAGAGTTTCGTCGTTCTCGGCTGCTGCCTCTACAAGAATCTTGTGAAGCTCCATAGCCTTCTCCATCTCGCTTTCAGGAATGTCTACAATTGTAGGCATACCGCCTTCCGGACCCCATGTGTACATCTTCATAAGAAGCACGTCAACGATAGCTCCGAAATTGCTGCCTGTACTAACCGGATACTGAATCTGTACGCACTTTGAGCCATAGATGGCCTTCATGTTGTTGATGATGTTGTCAAAGTCGCACTTGTCAGAATCGAGTTGGTTGACAAGGAAGATTACTGGCTTATGCAATTTCTCTGTATATCGGAAATTGTTCTGTGTGCCAACCTCCGGACCATACTGTCCGTTAATAAGAATAACAGCCTGATCGGTAACGTTCAAAGCTGTAATTGCTCCACCAATGAAGTCGTCAGAACCCGGACAGTCAATAATATTAAGCTTTTTGTTGTTCCACTCTACATGGAAAACTGTCGGGAATACAGAATAACCATATTCATGCTCAACTGGGAAGTAGTCACTTACCGTGTTCTTTGCCTCCACTGTACCACGGCGTTTGATGATACCACTACCGAAAATCATAGACTCGGCAAGAGTGGTCTTGCCGCTACCCGCACTGCCTAAAAGAGCAATGTTCTTGATTTCATTTGTTTGATAGACCCTCATATCTTCAGGTTTTAAATGGTTAATGTAAATTGTTCATGGCGGACAAACTTGGGGCGGGGTTTATCCGACTACTAAGTTATAAAAATAAGAATAGAAACCAAAAGAAAAACAGGGAAAGTGATGTTTTTTTTTCACTTATTAGTACTTTTGCATTCTCTTAAGGCACAATGTCGCCTTTTACACATTATTATATATATAAATGAAGACTGGAATATACATCCACATACCTTTTTGCAAGAGCCGTTGCATCTATTGCGGCTTCTATAGCTCCACTTTGTTCGGATTGCAACACGATTATGCTGCGACCTTGATAAAGGAAATGCACTTGCGTCGCTCCGAATTCAACGGATTGGGCAGCATCGACAGTCCTAATTCGGTAGACACGATATACATTGGGGGCGGAACTCCTTCCACTCTCCCACTTCCTGACATTCAAGACATTCTCAATTCCGTATCTGAATGTTTCCCCGGCAATCCGCGCGAAGTGACCATCGAAGTCAATCCCGACGACATCACGCCTGAGTTTGTTGGCCGTTTGCACTCATTCGGCATCAACCGTATAAGCATGGGCATTCAGACTTTCGACGACTCGCGATTGCAGTTTCTACATCGTCGCCACACATCATCGCAAGCCATTGATGCCGTTAGGATTATAAAAGATGCTGGAATTGAGAATATAAGCATCGACCTTATGTTCGGATTTCCCAAACAGACGCTCGACGAATGGGCTGCTGACGTGCAGACAGCCATCAGTCTTTCGCCCACGCATATTTCCGCATACAGTCTTATGTATGAGGAGGGCACACCTCTGTATCGTATGATGAGCGAAGGCAAGATAGCTCAGATTGACGACGAAGCGTCATTATCCATGTATAAATATCTTATGGATACGCTCGAAACTGCCGGCTATGAGCATTACGAGATAAGCAACTTTGCAAAGTCCGGCTATCGTTCTGTACACAACAGCAGCTATTGGCATAATGTGCCATATCTCGGTATCGGAGCCTCAGCCCACTCCTACAACATAAGCACACGCAGCTGGAACATAGCCGACATACGCCAGTATATCAAAGCCGTCAACAACGGAACGCTTCCTTCTGAGAGCGAGACGATTGACGAGACCACCCACTACAACGACCTTGTAACTACCGCCTTGCGCACGTCAGACGGTATGGATCTCGACTCTATCAGCCCCGCATTACGACAATACGCCCTGCAATGTGCCGACATTCACATCAAGAACGGATTGCTAAAGCATGCCGACAATCATCTGCAACTGACACGTGAGGGATTGTTTGTCAGCGACATGGTAATGGGAGACCTAATAAAAATATAAGCTACAAAAAAACGATCGTATCATACTATGAAACTTTTGTTTCATGCTATGACACGACCGTTTCTATTTATTGTTTTCTTTTCTATTTACTTACACTTTCTGTACCATTCAATAAGGTTGGCTCTTGGAACCCCAAGTTTCACCATTTCGTCCAGATCTTCACGTGCCTCCTTCTTGCGCTTCATCAAGATGCGCACATTGACACGATTCAGTCTGAAGTCGGTATTGAGCGGTTTCAGTTCTATAGCCTTGCTATAATCATACTCGGCAGGACCGTACATCTTACGCTCCACTTCCATTCCGCCACGTGCGGCATACGCCACAGCGCTGTCGGGATGCTGAGTCACCAATAGGTTTATCATGTCCAGAGCCTCAGTATAGTGACTGTCTTTCTGATTAAGCAATGCCAATCCGAGTGTGGCCTCAAAGTTGCCCGGCACAAGACTCAACAGATGCTCGTAGTCAAGACGGGCAAATTTGTATCGTTTCTGCTGTTCGTTGACAAAGGCGCGATAGAACAGAGCAGCCAGATTGTTCGGATCACGTCGCAAGACATAATCATATTCATCGCGGGCATACTGCCACTCCTCAAGCTGCACGTTCCACGATGCCTTCCTCAAACGCAGGTTTAAGGAATCGGGATGGAACGACAATGCCTCAGAAGCAGCCGACAAGCTGTCGCGAAGTTGCTGCCTTGTCTGTGCAAACATAGTGTTTGCATTTGGCACCATTAATGCCAGAACAAGTATTAAGGTCTTCATACAGTTAGGCTTTTGCTATATAGTCGGCTATCCACTGGCCTACCTCAGCTGTGCCGTACTGTGCACCACCCTCGACCTGAATCTCCGGAGTACGTACGTTGGCATCGAGTGAAGCGTCAACAGCCTTACGCACAAGTGCACCTTCCTCATTCAGTCCGAAATGCTCAAGAAGCATAGCAGCCGAAAGAATCTGGGCTACCGGGTTGGCAAGGTTCTTGCCAGCTGCCTGCGGCCATGAACCGTGTACCGGCTCAAACAATGGAGTGTGCTCACCAAGCGAACTTGACGGCTGCAATCCCATTGAACCTGTGATACATGAGGTCTCGTCGGTAAGTATGTCGCCAAAGGTATTCTCTGTAACGATAACGTCGAAGAATCTTGGCTCGGTAAGAACACGCATTGAGGCGTTGTCGATAAACATGTAGTCGGTATTCACCTCAGGATACTGCGGTTCCATCTCCTTGGCAATCTGGCGCCACAGACGTGACGAAGCCAGCACGTTGGCCTTGTCTACTACAGTAAGGTGCTTGTTGCGCTTCATGGCAAACTCGAAGGCGACCTTAAGGATGCGCTCTATCTCGGGACGAGTATAGATGTCGGTATCGTATGCCTTGTCGTTGTCCTGATACTTCTCGCCGAAATACATACCGCCGGTAAGCTCACGTATTACGACAAAGTCGGCACCCTTGAGAAGTTCGTCCTTAAGGGGCGACTTGTGCAGAAGGCAGTCGAAAGTAGCTACCGGGCGCACGTTGGCAAAGAGTCCGAGCTTCTTGCGCATAGCCAGAAGTCCCTGCTCGGGACGCACCTTGGCAGTAGGATCGTTATCGAAACGTGGATCGCCTACAGCTGCAAAGAGCACAGCATCGGCATTCAGACATGTCTGGAAGGTTTCCTCAGGGAAGGGGTCGCCCACTTCGTCAATGGCATGAGCGCCACAGATGGCTTCCTTAAAACTGAACTCATGGCCGAACTTTTCAGCCACAACCTTCATTACCTTCACACCTTCGGTCATAATCTCGGGTCCGATACCGTCGCCGGGAAGTACAGCTATTGATAATTTCATATCCTTTGTTTTTTATTATATTGTTTATTTTGATTCTGAGTCTTGCAGTTGTTCCTGCTCCACGATGTTAAGCATCTTGATTGTAGCCTTTATTGCAGCTTCGGTCTGGTCGGCATCGAGTCCGCGTGTACGCAGTATCTTCTCGCCGCTACGCCATGTTATGACAGTCTGCACGAGTGCGTCTGTACGTCCGCCAGGCGGTATTGACACGGCATAATTCTCAAGTGTGGGGAATGTGCGTCCAAGACGTTCGCGGTATATCTTGCGCATAGCCTTCACGAAAGCGTCATACTGACCGTCGCCAAGAGCGTTGTCCTCATACTGCTTGCCGTCAATCTCCACCTTAACAGTTGCCATAGGACGCAGTCCGTAGGCAAGCGATACCATGTAGCTCACAAGCTTTATCTTGTCTTCGGGAGCCGAATGCTTCAGCACGTCGCTTACGATGAATGGTAGGTCTTCCTGAGTTACAATCTCCTTGCGATCGCCCAGTTCGGTAATGCGTTGTGTGACACGACGTGTCTGTTCGGGAGTAAGTTCCAGTCCGAGCAGTTCCAGGTTCTTGGCAATGTTTGCCCTACCGCTATTCTTACCAAGTGCATACTCGCGCTTACGTCCGAAACGCTCAGGCACAAGATTGTTGCAGTAAAGGTTGTCCTTATTGTCACCATCGGCATGAACGCCAGCCACTTGCGTGAATACATTCTCGCCTACGATAGGCTGGTTTGGCGCAATGGCAATACCAGAATATCCCTCTACCAGTCGGCTCATCTCGCCCAACCGGTCTTCACGAATACTGGTTTCAATACCGAGCTGGTCCTTCAGTATAGCCTGCACACTTGCAAGCGGGGCATTACCACAACGCTCACCCAATCCATTTACCGTGACATGCAATCCGCTTGCGCCACTCACCACAGCAGCCAACGAATTGGCTACGGCAAGGTCGTAGTCGTTATGTGCATGGAATTCGAAGTTGGTGTTGGGATAGCGCTCTACCATCTGACCGAAATACTTCGTCACCTCCATAGGGTTGAGTATGCCCAATGTATCGGGCAGGAGGAAACGCTTGATACCGCTCTCCACGAGGGCGTCCATCATCTTGAACACATAGTCGGGCGAATCCTTCATGCCGCTACTCCAATCCTCAAGATACAGATTTACCGCCATACCCTTCTGCATGGCAAGAGTGAGAGACTCGTATATTCCGTCGATATGTTCTTCGGGAGTCTTCTTGAGCTGATGCGTACAATGCTTGAGCGAACCCTTTGCAAGCAGGTTTATAACCTTGCATCCGCATTCGTCAATCCAGTCGATCGACTTGCCACCATCGACAAAGCCCAACACTTCTACCCTATTCAGCTTGCCCACACTCTCGGCATAGCGGCATATCATGCGCACAGCCTCCTTCTCGCCCTCCGAAACTCTTGCCGAAGCCACTTCTATACGATTCACATTGACATCGCCAAGAAGCATACGTGCCATCATGAGTTTCTCATGAGGAAGGAATGACACTCCGCTGGTCTGCTCGCCATCGCGGAGTGTACAGTCCATTATTTCTATTGTTCTTGCTCCCATGACTCTACCTTATCACGATTCTGTACAAGGAAGTCTACGTCGTCGAGTCCGTTTTCAAGGCAATGCTTCTTGTATCCGTTTATCTCAAAATGCTCGCTCTTGCCTGTAGCGAGGTTTGTCACGGTCTGATTGGGCAGATCTACCTTCACCTCTGTCTTGTGGTCCTTGTCGATGCTGGCAAAGAGTTCCTTAAGGAATTCCTCGCTCACCACTACCGGCAGCACAAGATTGTTGAGCTCGTTGTTCTTGTGGATGTCGGCAAAGAACGAGCTGATGACCACACGGAATCCGGCTCCGGCAATAGCCCAAGCTGCATGCTCGCGCGAAGAACCCGAACCGAAGTTCTTGCCTGCTACGAGTATCACTCCGCTATACGACGGATCGTTCATAACGAAGTCTGGCTTCGGAGTACCGTCAGCATTATATCGCCAGTCACGGAATAGGTTGTCGCCCATGCCTTCTTTGTCAATTGCCTTAAGGAAGCGGGCTGGTATAATCTGGTCGGTATCCACATTCTCAAGCGGAAGGGGTATGCATGTGGAGGTTATAACGTTGAATTTCTGTTTCATTATTCTTCAATTATTAGTCATTAAACATTAGAACATGAGTTCTCTTGGGTCTGTTACCACTCCCGTAACTGCTGCTGCAGCTGCTACCAGAGGCGAAGCAAGGATGGTGCGTGAGCCAGGTCCCTGACGACCCTCAAAGTTACGGTTGGATGTCGATACCGAATACTTGCCGGCAGGTATCTTGTCGTCGTTCATGGCAAGACATGCCGAGCAGCCCGGTTGGCGAATCTCGAAACCAGCTTCGGTAAGAACCTTGTCCAGTCCTTCCTCTCTTATCTGCTTGTCTACGAGCCATGAGCCCGGCACAAGCCATGCCGTAACGCCCTCGGCCTTATGGCGTCCCTTCACGATAGAGGCAAATGCACGGAAGTCTTCAATACGTCCGTTGGTGCAGGCACCGAGGAACACATAGTCGATCTTATGACCGAGGAGCTTCTCGCCCGGCTCAAATCCCATATAGGCAAGCGACTTCTTGAACGAAGCCTGACCAGCCTTGTCTATCTCATCGAGTGTAGGAATGGTCTCGGTAATGCCGATACCCATACCCGGATTTGTGCCGTAAGTGATGCGCGGCTCTATGTCGGCAGCATCAAACACGAGTTCCTTGTCGAACACGGCATCGTCGCCACTCTTCAGAGTCTTCCAGTAAGCCACAGCCTTGTCCCATGCCTCGCCCTTAGGAGCATATTCGCGACCCTTGATATATTCGAATGTTGTCTCGTCGGGAGCAACAAATCCGCCACGCGCACCCATCTCGATAGAGAGGTTGCAGAGTGTGAGTCGGCCCTCCATAGACATGTCGCGCACTACGTCGCCAGCATATTCAACGAAATATCCGGTAGCGCCCGAAGTGGTGAGTCGGCTCATCAGGTAGAGAGCTACATCCTTAGGCGTAACACCCTTTGCCAACTTTCCGTTGACGCTTATACGCATCGACTTCGGCTTGGTCTGCAGAATGCATTGTGAAGCCATAACCATCTCTACCTCAGATGTTCCGATACCGAATGCTACAGCACCCATAGCGCCATGGGTAGATGTGTGCGAGTCGCCACACACGATTGTCATACCCGGCAGAGAGAGACCCTTCTCCGGTCCTACAACGTGGATGATACCGTTGTCCTTAGAGTTCATGGCGAAGTGTGTCACGCCGAAATCGGCAGCATTCTTAGCTAATGTGTCCACCTGACGCTTTGACACGGGGTCTTCAATGGGCTTGTCCTGGTCGTGTGTAGGAGTGTTATGGTCGGGCATGCAGAATATGTGGTCGGGACGGAACATCTTGAGTCCGCGGGCACGCATGCCGGCAAAGGCTTGAGGCGAAGTCACCTCATGGCAGTAAAGACGATCTATGTACAATTGTGTAGGGCCGTCCTTGACTGTCTGCACAACATGCTTATCCCAGATTTTGTCGAATAATGTGTTCATTATAATATGTTTATATTGTTAATGTTATTGCTTGTTTGTATTTATAGTGTAGGTGATTGAAGCGTGGCTTTATTTCACACGAAACTTGTTGATACAGTCGATGTAAGCCTCAACAGAAGCCGTCACGATGTCGGTATTAGCTCCGAATCCGTAGTACACGCTTCCGTCGTACTCCACCTGCATGTGTACCTTGCCCACGTCGTCCGATCCCTTCGAGATGGCCTGGATTGTAAACTCCTTCAGGGTCATCTGCTTCTGAATGATCTTCTTGAGAGCCTTGATGGCAGCATCTACCGGACCGTTGCCTGTCGAAGCCTCTTCAAACTTCTGTCCTGAGATGTCGAGTCCGATGCTTGCCACACTCTTAACGCCCATGCCTGTAGTAACCTGCAGGAAGTCGAGCTTCACGGCGTGCGAAGCCTTAGCGTCTGCACCTGCCAACATGAGTATGTCGTCGTCGTTGACCTCCTTCTTGCGGTCGGCAAGCTTGAGGAACTGCTGGTAGATAGCGTCTATCTTCGACTCGTCGTCTATCTTCACGCCCAACACTCCGAGGCGATACTTCAAGGCGGCTCTGCCCGAACGTGCTGTCAGCACTATGCTGCCGCTGTCCAGACCTACATCCTTCGGGTCAATAATCTCGTATGTGCTAACATTCTTCAGCACTCCGTCCTGATGTATGCCGCTACTGTGGGCGAATGCATTACGACCCACAATGGCCTTGTTGGGCTGAACGGGCATGTTCATCAGGCTCGAAACCATGCGGCTTGTGGGACAAATCTTGGTGGTGTTGATATTGGTATCGATATTGATGCCGTTGTGACACTTCAGAATCATGGCAATCTCTTCGAGCGAAGTGTTGCCCGCACGCTCACCGATACCATTGATTGTCACCTCTACCTGACGCGCTCCGTTCAGCACTCCGCTCAGCGTATTGGCAGTGGCAAGACCCAAGTCGTTGTGGCAATGGGTTGAAAGTATGGCCTTGTCGATGTTATCCACATGCTCTACCAGATACTTTATCTTGGCTCCATACTCCTCGGGCAGACAGTAGCCCGTAGTGTCGGGAATGTTGATGACGGTAGCGCCAGCCTTGATGACAGCCTCAACCACACGTGCAAGATACTCGTTGTCGGTACGTCCGGCATCCTCGGCATAGAACTCTACGTCCTCTACATATCGCTTGGCATAGGCCACGGCACGTACGGCACGCTCAATTATCTCCTCACGATTTGAGTGAAACTTATACTTAATGTGCGAATCTGATGTACCGATACCGGTATGGATGCGTCCACGCTTGGCATACTTCAGAGCCTCGGCAGCACAATCTATATCCTTCTCTACAGCACGTGTCAGAGCACAGATGGTGGGCCATGTCACAGCCTTTGAAATCTCAATGACCGAATTGAAGTCGCCAGGACTTGAAATAGGGAATCCTGCCTCAATCACGTCTACACCCAATTGCTCAAGCTGCTTTGCCACCTGTATCTTCTCAACGGTATTCAACTGGCAACCTGGCACCTGCTCGCCATCGCGGAGCGTAGTGTCAAAAATGTACAATCTTTCACTCATCCTTATATGTGTTTTTACGTTATTACTTAAACCAAAAAACCTTTCACACTACCTTGTAGGGGTTAGTGAGAAAGGTTTTTCTTTTCATCTGCTCTTAAGAGAGACTGTATTGTTTGCGGCAACCTATTAGCATACACTACCCCGTTCGACATTGTTCCAAAGTCGAATTCGAATAATAATGCTAATAATGTTGTACGACAAATTCATATTTATAATATATTTATGGTGATATGTCTCATTTCGGTTACAAAGGTAAGAAAATATCGGTAGCCTGCAAATAAATTATTACTTTTTTTATCATATTTATTGCATTTTGTTATACCGTAGCGTTTTCAAGTCCTACCACACCTTATTATATAATAGAGTGTGCATTACAAATGCAATACAAATTTTATAGGTAGCCATACATGATATGTGATTATGTCACGAGTTAAATGTAAAGGTTATTTACAGCATTTTCTATCAATAATGCTCAAAATATTTGTTTATCTGGTAATAAAGCAGAAAATGAAATTTGATACAATTCATCACACTACATTGGTGGTTTGAGAGCAAGAAAAGGTAAAGAAATGCTTGTTAAATACCCTGTTGAACTTATTCGTAGATCTGTTAAAGGTATGTTGCCTCAAAACCGTCTTTCTAGACAAATTATTAAAAAGTTGTTTATTTATGAAGGTGAAAATCACCCTCATGCAGCACAATCACCACAAGTATTAAATTTGAAAAAGGCTTAAGGATAAATAATGGCGAAAGCAGAATACAAAGGTTTAGGA